>NZ_JBSFNS010000023.1:0-96551 GCF_053587275.1 Amycolatopsis sp. NPDC003676 | reverse complement strand
GCGCGGCACGGCGTTGGTCGTGAGGGGAACCCTGAGGGAATCTGATTCCCTCAGGGTTCCCCTCACGTACCTGAAGACGCGGTCATATGGGGATCAATCGGGCGTTTCGACAGTGTCAGTGTCCTTTGTGGACGGGCAACTGGCTGAAGCGACGCAGCTTAAGTTCCTGACATTGGGACTCTGCCGGGGGCGCGTCGCAGTCGGGGCTCGGTGCGGCCGCAGGTCCAGGCTCGGCTGCGGCAAGCTTGCCGAGGCGGGATGAGTTCCGCTTCAGCGCCGGGCCGCGGCCCCCGTCGGACGGATGTGCTCAGGCTGGTGCCTCCGGCGCGGCGCTCGGCGGGTTCTCAGTGTCCTCAGCGGACAGTCAAGCCTTCTCCGCGGGCCGGGGCAGCGGGATCTCGGTGAGCCCTTCGGCGGCGCCGGGGCGGGTGCAGTCCAGCGGGAAGAGCGAGAGCAAGCGCCGGACCGTGGGCGCGGTGCCAGGGTCGACGTAGAAGTCGGTCTCCGCCCCTGCGGCAAGCAGTTTCAACCGGATCAGCACGCGAAGCCCGGCGACGCCGAGGAAGGTCGTGCGGCGCAGGTCGACGATCACCAGGCTGACCGTGCTGCGCAGCCTGGACTCGACAACCTCGGCCAGCCGCGGCGCGGTGGCCAGGTCGACTTCCCCGGCGACCTCGACGACGGCTGTTCCCGGGGCAGGATGGCGAACGCGCAGCCGGAGCATCCCCGTCGGGTCCGGCGACGGCAGTACGGGCAGTCGGGCACTGTGCGCGGCGGTCATCACGGCACTCTCTCTGAGCCGCGCACAGGGCTGCGGCGGAATGCCGGACCGGCCGGGCACCGGGCATCCCGGCGCGCGGGACGAATCACGGTGGCTGGAGGCTCAACCACCCTCCACGGTAGCTCCCCTCCGCCGCACAGGGAAGCCGCCGAAGGGGGAGAGACGGCGAGCGGTCGCTCCCAGGGCCTGGCTGCCCGCTGGACGGTGGTTGAACGACCAGGCGACTGCGGAGGGAGGGTGCGGCGGTGCGCGTCGAAAACGGTGCGGACGAAGAACAATCCCGCCGGACGGGGGAGTTCTTGCTGACGGGCGGCGGAGATCCGTCGCGGCCGGAGGGCGGTAGCGGATGGGGGGTGCAGACCGACTCGGCCAGGCCGGATCCTGTTGCCACAAACGGAATCCCTTCGGTCACCCCCCGGCTAACCCCCGATCCGGGGCGGTCCGGCATCCACGACGGTCAGCGAAAGCTCCAACGGATCGAAGTGGATCAGCGATTCCATCCACCACGTCATCCCCGCCTCGGCGAGCGCCGCCAGGTTCACCGTGTTCGGGTCATCCCATGCTGGGCTGGCGTTCCCGGACACCGCGACGTCGTAAGGGCGATCCACCGGCCGGACCCGGGCTACCAGCTCTGCCAACGCCGAGGGCGAAGGCGGCTGCGGGCCAGGGTTCGGGAAGATCCCGTCGCTCGCGGCAGCGCGGCGCAGGACTCGCTCGTGCTGGGTGGTGCTCGCTGTCCACACCGGAATGCGATAGGGCTCCGGCTCGGTGGCGTCCAGGCGCACTTGATAATGCGGCCCGTCGTGTTCGACGGCTTTCCCGGCCCACATCGCGCGCACGATCTCCAACGCCTCGTCAGTCCGCGACGACAAAGCAGCGGGGGAGAAAGGATCGCCGAAGCGGCTGAAGTCGCCCGTTTCGTCGGAGCCGATGCCTGCGCCGAGGATGAGCCGGCCGCGGGAGAGGCGCGCGACGGTGGCGGCCTCGCGCGCCAGAACCCACGGACGGCGGCGGCTCGGCGGCGTGACCATCGGGCCCAGCAGCACCCGGCTGGTCGCTTGGGCGATGGCGGCGAGCGTGGTCCAGGTGTCGGCGATCGGCGGCATCGCGGGCACCACGTGGTCCCACAGGAACACGCCGTCCCAGCCGGCGGTTTCGGCGCGGACTGCGAGGTCGACCACATCGGCCGGGTCGCCGAGCGGGCCGAACGGCGGCAGGTAGAGGCCGTAGCGAATGCGGTCTGGCATGGAGATCCCCCTCCGGATCGGTCGAACCCGACCGTACCGGGACGCACCGACAAAAACGGGCCTGAGATCTTCTTCCGGCATCCGCCGTTCGGACGTTGCCCGCTCACCAGACCCTAGGTTACGGTGACCTATGTGTGGACCGACGTGCTCCTGCTCGCGAAACTCGCCGAGCGGCCGTGGCACGGGTACGAGCTGCGCAAGCAGGTCGAGGAATCCAGCGGTCGCGCGCTGTCGAACAACTCGCTCTACCCGGCGCTGCGCCGCTTCGCCGAAGCGGGCGCGGTGACCCGGACCGCGGAGCCGCAGGAGGGGCGGCCGCCGCGGCATGTTTACACGATCACTGACGTCGGGCGGGAGCTGCTGCACGATCTGCTCGCCGATCTGCCGCCGGAGCTGGCGGGCGATCCGGCCGAGTTTCTGGCGCGGCTGGCGGGATTCGGCAGGCTCGCCCCGGAGGAACGGCTGCGGGTGCTGGACGCCCGGGAAGCCGCCGTCGCGGCGCAGCGGGACCGGCTGGCGAAGCTCGCCTCGGGGCAGGCCGACCCGTGGAGCAGGCTCGTGCTGGCCGAGGTCCAGCGCCGCGCGGAGAACGAACAGGACTGGCTCGCGTCGTTGCGCACGCGGGCGGGCTGACCGAGGAGGACCCCGAATGTCGACCCCCACCCAGCTGCCGTTCGCCAGGCCGAACGTCCTGGACATCGCGCCGCTGTACGAAGTCCTTCGCCGCGAAGGCCCGATCGTCCCGGTCACGACCCCGGCGGGCGACCCGGCCTGGCTCGTCACCGCGTACGAGCAAGCGCGGGAAGTGTTCGCGGACAACCGGTTCGGCCGTTCCCACCCGCATCCCGAGGACGCCTCGACGGTCTCCGACGCCGCGGTGCTGAACGGGCCGCAGGGCGATTTCGAGACCGAGCAGCAGGAGCACGCCCGGCTGCGCCGCCTGCTGGTCCCGGCGTTCTCGGCGAACCGGATGCGCCGCCTCGGCAGCCGGATCCAGGAACTCGCGGACCGGTGCCTCGACGGGATGGAAGCCGCGGGCTCGCCGGCGAATCTGCACGAGCATCTGTCGTTTCCCTTGCCGGTGCTGGTGATCTGCGAACTCCTCGGCGTCCCGTACTCCGACCGCGAGAAGTTTCGCGACCTCTCCGACCGCATCGGCGTCCTCGACAGCGGCGGCGACGCCGAGGCGGCGATGACCGAGTTCACCGCCTACATGTCCGGCCTCGCCGACGCGAAACGCGCGAACCCGGGCCAGGACGTGGTGTCGGACCTGGTCGCCGCGCAGGCCGACGACCCGACGTTCACCGACGACGACCTCGGCAGGCTCGCCGCCGGGCTGCTCTTCGCCGGCCACGAGACCACGTCGAACCGGATCGACCTCGGCGTGCTGTTCCTGCTCACCGACCTCGCCCGCCGCGACGCGCTGGCCGCCGACCCCGAAGCGCGCGTGCACGCCACCGTCGAGGAGATCCTGCGGATGTCCGCGCCGGGCGGGCTCGGGCTGCTCCGGTACGCGCACGAGGACGTGGAAATCGGCGGCGTCCGCATCCCGCGCGGCGACGCGGTGATGATCTCGACCGCCTCGGCCAACCGCGACCCGTCGGTGTTCGCGGACGCGCACGAGTTCGACGCGGACCGCAAACCCAACTCCCACATCGCTTTCGGCTACGGCGGCTACTTCTGCATCGGGGCCAGCCTCGCGCGCACGGAGCTGCGCGTGGTGTTCACGACGCTCTTCCGCCGGTTCCCGAATCTGCGGCTCGCGGTGCCTGCAGACGAGTTGGAAGTACGGGCGAACCGGTTGACGGGCGGCGTTTCTCAGGTGCCGGTGGTGTGGTGAGGGGCGCACGCCCACGCCGGTGAGAACAGGCGCTCACAAGGACTCGATCGTGGCCGTTCCGGTGTTGACGAACGGATGCGTGGCACTCACGGTGATCGTCCCGGGAGTGCCGCGCATCGACCGGACCCATACCGCCGCCGCGCCGCCGACCGCGCCGAAATCCAGGTAAGGGTCGCCGATCAGCACGCCGGGGCCCTTCACCGCGACGGCCAGCACCCCGTGGGCGTGCGGACGCGGCGCGCCGTAGCGGTCGAGCAAGCGCAGCGCGACCCGGGTGGTGTCCGCGCCGTCGGCGATGATCTGGTCGTCGTCGGCGGTCACCGCGATGGTGTCGAACGTCGGGTCCGCGCTGAATCGCCTGCGCAGCACCGTTTGCCCGCCGATCCGGCCCTCGACGGTCAGCTCCGGGCGCGTCCGGCCGTTCACCCGCAGATCCACCGGGAACGGCGGATGCGCCAGGTGCGGGAACCTCGCGCGATCCGGCCGCACGGTGACCGGGCGTTTGCCCGCGACGGTCACCACCAGCACCTCGCAGTTCGACCAGATGATCGCGTCGCGGCCCGGTCCGCCGGGCGGTGAGCCGGGGCCGAAATCCCAGTAGAAAGCCGGTTCGATCACCGCGCCGCGGGACGGATCGCGTTGGGCGCGGTAGAAAGCCGCGCCCAGTTTGGGGATGCGGAAGAAGTCCATCACGCCGGGGTATTTCACGCCGCGATAGTGGTGGTACCAGCCGGACGGGTAGTCGAAACCGCACCAGCCGAGCAGGCCGCTGTAGCGCGGGTCGGACGCGGCGTGGTCGTGCACCCAGGCGTGCAGCATGCTCTGTTCCCGTTGCACGGCAAGGGAATCCGTTCGCCGGAAGTACGCCGAGCCGACGAGGGTGCCGATCGCTTCGCTGACCAGGTAGGGAACTCCGCGGCGCGGCGGGCGCAGCGGGGGAGGAGAACCGGGCGGGTGCGGGCGGCTGTAGTCGTTGAAGGAGAACACCCCGCCCGCCGCTTTGACCGGGTACAGCGCCGAAACGTAGCCCCGCTCGCCCGCGACGGCACCGGTGCACGGACGCATCGGGTCGAGTTCCGCGGCGAGCTGGTCGGTCCTTCCATACAGCGCGTATTGGCCGAGCGTCTCGTTCACCCGGGTGCCCCACACGATGATCGACGGATGGTTACGGTCGCGCACGATCATGTCGTGCACGTCGCGCACCGCCAGCTCCTGCCACGCGGTGTCGCCGACGTGGTCCCAGCCCGGCAGTTCCTCCCACACCAGGATGCCTAATTCGTCGCAGGCATCGAGAAACGCCGTAGCCTGCGGATAATGCGAGCAGCGCACCATCGTGCAGTTCAGCTCGTCCTTCAGCAGCTGTGCGTCCCGGCGCTGCACCCGGTCCGGCATCGCGCCGCCGACGAACGGGTACCACTGGTGCCGGTTGAGCCCGAACAGCTTGAGCGGCTTCCCGTTCAGCCGGAAACCGTCCACAGTGAACTGAGCGTCGCGCAGTCCGGTGCGCACCGGGTACGTGTGCACTTTCCGGCCGTCGACGGCGAGCGTGACGAGGATGTCGCACAACGCCGGATCGTCCAGATCCCACAGCTGCACCGCTTCCAGGCCTTGCAACGACACCGTGACCTCGGTGTTGCCCTTGGGCAGTCCAGTGAGATCGGTATAGGACGATGCCACCTCGGCGCCGTGCTGGCTGAGCGCGGCGGTGAGCCGAACCGGCCCTTTGACCGTCTTCGCCGAATCGACTGTGCAGTGCAGCAAGACCTCGCGATTCGGCGTCAGCACGGCGATCTGCTGCGCGTACACATCGGACAGATAGGTCTGCGGCACGCCAGTGAGTTGGACGTCGCGATACAGCCCGGCCGGTTGATAGAAGTCGATGGCCGTCGGGTTCGGGAATTCCGGCAGATCCGGTGGTGTGTTCTGCTGCCAGCGGCCGTCGACGACCACCGCGAGCACGTTGTCCTTCTCGGTCAGCAGGCCGGTGACCTCGCACCGCAGCGGCAGGTAACCGCCGCTGCGCATGGCGACGCGGCGGCCGTTGAGATACACCGTCGCGGCGCTGAGCACCCCGTCGAACTGCAGGAACGCCCGGTTGCGGCGAAGCTGCGCGGGCGCGAGGAAATGCTGCCGGTACACCCAGACGTGCTGCCAGTCAGAGGGATCCCAATCCTGCCAGGACAGCGGAACGACGCAGTGCGGCACCGAGACCAGCGCCATCTCGCTGTCGTCGAAGTCCGGATCCGTGCTGCCGGGCACGAACGGGCCGAACAGCCAGTCCGCGCCGAACCCGTCCCGCGCCACCGGGGGCGCGGGACGGGAAAGCGCGGCGGCGAGCGCGCCCGAACCGGCGATCGCCGCACCGGCCCCCAGCAGGAAACTTCGCCGGGGGTGCGCGGCGAGCCAGCGGGCCCGCCGGGCAGGCTCGCCCGTCATCCCCGCCGGCGGGCAGTTCCGGGGCGGGGCGCGGACGAGCCCCCGGAAAGCGTCGCTGCCTGCATGGCGCGAGCTTACTTCCGCGCTTGTTCAGCAGAGGTCAGCTGTTCAGGCGAGGTCGGCGAGCCGGTCGACCTGGTCGGGATCGCTGCCGTAGCAGTACAGCATCACCTCGTCCGCGCCGAGATCGCGGTACGCGCGGATCGCGGCCCGGATGTCGTCGGCCGCAGTGAGCATGCCGCTCACCATCCGCTCGGCCATTCCGGTGAATTCGTAGTACGCGTGCATGGCGGCTTTGGCTTCGTCCACGAGGAAATCCGGGCCGAGCGCGACGTTCACCTGCGCGACCAGCCGCGGCTCGCCCTTGCGACCGGCCTCCTGCCAGTCGCGGCGCACGGTGTCGAAGAGCCCGCCCGCCCACGACGGCGGAGCGGCGGCGAGCAGGCCGTCGCCCCAGCGGGCGACGCGGGCCAGCGCCTTGGGTTTGAACGCGCCGATCAGGATTTCCGGACCGCCTTCGCGAGCCGGGGCGGGGCCGATCGGACCGGCTTCGGCGCTGTGCGGTTCGCCGGACCACAGCCGGCACAGGTCGGCGAGCTGCTGGTCGAAGCGGCGGCCGCGGTCGCGCAGCGGGGTGCCGGCGACGTGGTGGTCGTCCTCGCGGCCGCCGACGCCGAGGCCGAGCACGAACCGGCCGCCGCTCATCAGGTCGAGCGTGGCGGCCTGCTTGGCGAGCAGCGCCGTCTCGCGCAGCGGAGCGAGCAGGACCTCGGTCTGCAGCCGGACGCGGGTGGTCGCGCCGGCCAGCACCGCGAGCGCGGTGAGCGGTTCGGGATTGTGGTAGACGAGCCGGTCGAGCAGCCCGAGCGTGCTGAACGGGCCGGCGTCCGCGCGCCGCGCCCACTCGAGCAGGGCGGCGGGATCGCTGACGGGCAGGCCAATGCCGAGGGACATCGGAGAACCTCCGGGTAAACGGGTCGACAACAACAGGGTTGCCGCCCGCTCCTGGACCTGGGTGATGTCAGGCTGGCCGGTCCGTTCTGCGGCGTACTTCTCAGGACCGTTCCATCAGAGTGATCGAAGCCTATCCGGCCGCCGTCGCGTCGGGCAACGAGGTTTCCAGCACGGCCAGCAGTTCGGTGAGCGCGGGGCCGAGCGGCAGGTCGGCGCGGACGGTCGCGTGCTCGTCGCCGCGGGTCTGGCCGCGGTTGACGATCACCACCGGTTTGCCGGATTTCGCGGCCCGCCGGACGAACCGCAAGCCGGACATGACCGTGAGCGAAGAACCCAGCACCAGCACTGCGGCCGCCTCGTCGACCAGCCGGTAGCACCGCTCCACGCGGGCGCGCGGCACGTTCTCGCCGAAGAACACCACGTCCGGTTTCAGCACGCCGGAACAGCTCGTGCAGGGCACCGTGCGGAAGGTGCGGACGACGTCCTCGGCCAGCTCGACGTCGCCGTCCGGGTTGATCCGCGTTGCCACGGCGCCGAAATCCGGGTTCGCCGCGCGCAGCCGGTCGTCGAGCTCCTCGCGCGCGGAGGTTCGGCGGCAGTCGAGGCAGACGACGCGGTCGAGGTTGCCGTGCAGTTCGACCACGCCCGGCGTGCCGGCCGCGCGGTGCAGGCCGTCGACGTTCTGCGTGATGACGCCCGACAGCCAGCCGCCCGCCCGCAGCGCGGAAACGGCGTGGTGCCCGTCGTTCGGCGCGGCCCGCGCGATAGTGCGCCAGCCGAGGTGGCTGCGCGCCCAGTACCGCTGGCGGCCCGCCTCGCTGGCGACGAATTCGCCGTACGTCATGGGCGTGTGCCGGCGAAGGCTGCCAGTTTCGCCGCGGTAGTCAGGAATGCCGGATTCGGTGGAAAGCCCCGCGCCGCTCAGCACGAGCACCCGCCGCCCGGAGACGACCTCGGCCACGTCGGCGACCGTGCCCGTGCGCGGCAAAGGTTCTCCAGGTCCGGCCCAGGTCAGCGTCGGTCGCGTGCGCACGCCGCCAGTCTAATCTCCACCCGGTCGGGGAAAAGGCGATTGGTTCTTCACGAGCTTGGGTACCAAAGGCTCCATGTGGTTCGCGCTGGCTACGCCCGTGGTCGTGATGGTCGCCGCCGTGCTGATGGAATCCGTGGAGCGATATTGCGTGCGGACTCCCAACGGGACGGTCCGGCGGCCGGTCGAACGGGCGGCGCTGCGGGAAGCGTCGATGCCGGTCGTAGCCGTCGGGGCGGCTCGGCTCAGGCAGCGGACCGCCTGAGCGCCCACAGGCCGGAGGGGCCGGTGTTCTTGGGAGGAACACCGACCCTCCAGCCCGTGGGCGAGGCCCGCGCTCTCCCCGTCGGGGTGGGAGAGCGCGGGCCGCTTCACGTCCGGCCCCGGCGGGCTTCCCGGACAATACGGACACGTACGCTGCGGCGCGTGAACAACGAACTGCTGTGGCTGATCGTCGCGCTGCTGATCCTCGGAATCGTGATGAGCACGGGCTGGGGTTCGAGCACGCGATCGCTCGAGCGCAGGATGACCCGGCTGGAGCGCAAGCTCGATCTCGTGCTCGACCACCTCGGCGTCGCGGAACCCGGCGGCGATCTCGCCCGCGAGTTGGAGCCGTTGCTGCGCGAGGGCAAGACGATCGCCGCGATCAAGCGCTACCGCGAAGTCACCGGAGCCAGTCTGAAGGAGGCCAAGGACGCCGTGGACCGGGTGGGCCACGGCGCCCGCTGACCTTCTCTACCGGGCGGCGTCCTTGGTGAGCTGCCGGTACCAGTCGTCGTACGGGTGGTTGGTGGCCGGGTAGTTGACCAGCGGATCGGTCGCGAGACCAGCGTTGTCGAAGTCCCAGCCGCGGACCACGTGCCCGCTTTTGCGCGCGGCGATCAGGAATGCCGATTCCTTCGCCGGAGCACCGTAGAACAGCCCGTCCTGGAGTTCGGCCGGGTCGCCCTGCTGGTATTCGTCGAACGCGACCTGCTGGTACTGCACGCGGCCGCGGGTGACGAGATCCGTGGAGTAGCGCAGGGTTTGCGCCGGCGTGGACCCGTCGGCGCCGGTGGTGACAGAGATTCGCCCCGCGTTTGCCTTGTCGTAACGCGGATCGGACGTCTTCGCGTTGCCGGTCCAAGTCACGGTGTCGCCGGAGAGCGTGCCGCGCCACTGCCAGTTCTGGTTGTTCGCCTGGCTGCGGTGGATTTCGCGGACGACGCCGCTGCCGGTGAACGCCACCGTCGGCAGCACCCCGTTGTCGTACTGATGGCTCGCCGACCAGCTGATTTCGCCGTCCGCACCAAGTTGTCCGGTGTGGTACCAGAGGGTGGTGGCGCTCTGCGACTGGTGCACCTCGACGATCCGGCCGGAGTCGTCGAGCGCGACCGCGGGCGTCTGGCCGCTGTCGTAACGGCCGTGGCGTTGCCAGGCGACGCGTCCGTCGGCGCCGAGTTGCCCGGTCCAGTACCAGAGCGCGCCGCCGCCGGAATCGTGCACCTCGACGACCTGGCCGCGGCTGTTGACCGCGACCGCCGGGTGGTACCCGACATCCCGCCGATACGCGGCGCGCGTGCCGCCGTCGCCCGAGAGCAGCGGAAGCACCTTGCCGCGCAAGGAATCCGTGGTCGCGCCGGTGCGGTAGGCGGCGGGGGAGAGCAGTCGCGGGCCGAACGCGGCGCTCAGTTCGGCGTTGACCGCGGCCAGGTTTCCGGCGGCGAACGAGTCGTTGTCGGTGAGGTCGTCCTTCAGGTCGAGCATGACGATGATCGGCGCCGCGTCCGGGTGCGCGGCGGACCAGGTGTTCACCACGGCGAGCCAGTCGCGGAGGTTGTCGGACGCCGGGTTGCCCGCGTGGTCGACGAGGTCGCCGGGCGCGCTGTGGCCGATGCCGTAGTCGTGGCGGGTGGCGTAGCCGTTGTCGTGGATGTCGAATTCGATGAACCGGACGCCCTGGTCGAGCTGGTAGGAGATGGCTCCCTTCGCGCCGTCGACGTTGCCGGAGTAGCTGTTGTGCGTCGCGGCGAAGATCGTGTCGGAGAAGGGCTGCGCGGCGTTCGCGGGCGCGGTGCCGAGCGCGGTGACAGCCGCGGTCGTGAGCGCGATCGTGCGTAAACGGTGCATTCGGACCCCCAGGTCAGACAGACAACCGGCGAAATACTGGCGATCTTGGCAGAGATTCATGGCATCTTCTCCTGATGCGGGAAAACGACGAGGAAACGTTCGCCGAGCACGTGGCCGAGCTGCTGTCCGGTTTGCCCGGCGTCGAGGCGGTGGCGCTGGGCGGGTCGCGGGCGCGCGGAACCCACCGCCCGGACAGCGACTGGGACTACGCGGTGTACTACCGCGGCGCGTTCGACCCGGACGACCTGCGCGCGCTCGACCTGCCCGGCGAGGTGTCCGGCCTGGGCGAATGGGGCGGCGGGGTCTTCAACGGCGGTGCGTGGCTGACCGTGCAGGGACAGCCGGTGGACGTGCACTACCGGGACCTGGACGTGGTCGAGCACGAACTGGCCGAGGCGGAGAAGGGGCGGTTCCGCTGGGAGCCGCTGGCGTTCCACCTGGCCGGGATCCCGAGTTACCTGGTGGTGGCGGAGCTGGCGCTGAACCGGGTGGTGCGCGGGGAGCTGCCGCGTCCGGAGTATCCGGAACTGTTGCGGGAGAACGCACCCAAGTTCTGGCGCGCATCGGCGGCGCGGACTTTGGAGTACGCGAAGACGGCGTATGTGCGGCACGGGCGGGTCACCGAGACCGCGGCTTCGGTTGGGGTGGCGGCGATGCAGGCCGGGCACGCGGTGCTGGCCGCGCGAGGGGAGTGGGTGACGAACGAGAAAACCCTGCTGGAACGGGCGGGGCTGCGCGGGCTCGACGACGTGGTGGCCGGGATGGGGCACGACCTGGCGGGGGCGTTCGCCACGGCTTGCGCGCTGATCGGCCAGGCGGCCGGAGCCGAGTAGTCCGGAATCCTTACGGCGCAATAGTTTTCGCGTAGGAAACCTCGCCGGGCGGCACGGATCCGTTTCATTCCGCCGTTTTCGGGTATAAGACTTCGGCACGGCCGCAGCCGCCACGCCGTGGCGAGTCGCGCGTGCGGAACGGAGGAACGCCCTATGCAGGAGTCCGAGCCGATCGCTAAGGACCCGGACAAGGGATACGTAGCGCTGCTCGGCTGGTCGCTCAACGCGGTCGAGGCGCTCGACCGGTTCGACCGGCGCTACGTCGTGGTCGCCCCGGACTGGGCGGAGAAGTACTGCGCCGAACACGACATCCCGTACCTGTCGTGGAATTTCGAGCGGCTCAACGACCGGTCGATGGAGATCGCCGAGATCCTCCAGGAGGAAGGCGTCGACGTCGCGATCCCGCTGTTCGAGGAAACCGTCGAGTGGGCCGGGGCGATCAACTCGGTGCTGATGGACAACCCGCGCCTGTTCGGCCAGGCCATGCTGCTGCGGGACAAGGCGCTGATGAAGCGGCGCGCGCAGCTCGGCGGCATCCGGGTGGGGATCTTCGAGGAGGCGCACGACCGCGACGACGTGGTCCGGTTCCTCAAGCGGGTCAACCAGACGCTGCTCAAGCTCGACGGCGACCCGAACGACCCCATCCACCTCAAGGCGTTCGACAAGGCGGGCTGCCTCGGGCACCGCGTCATCCGCACCCCGGACGAGATCGACTCGATCCCGGACGAGGAGTTCCCGGTCCTGATGGAGTCGCATCTCGACGGCTGGGAGTTCGCCGTCGAGGCGTGGATCCACGGCGGCAAGGTCAAGTTCCTGAACATCTCGGAGTACGTCACGCTCGGGTACTCGGTGTTCGTCCCGGCGACCCCGGAGCTGGAGCGGTACCGGCCGCAGATCACCGCACAGATCGAGAAGCTCGTCAAGACCTTCGACATCGAGTTCGGCTTCGTGCACCCGGAGTACTTCGTCACCAGCGACGGCGAGATGTACTTCGGCGAGGTCGCCTACCGGCCGCCGGGCTTCAAGGTCTTCGAACTGCTCGAACGGGCCTACGGCTTCAACGCCTACCAGGCGCTGGTCCTGTCCTTCGACCCGAAGACGACCGAGGAGGAGATCGACGCCTTCTTCCCGAGGGAGGTCGTGGACGCGACCGGCGTCGCCGGCTGCTTCGGCGTTTACCCGCGCCGCCGCGTGGTAAGCGAGCTGAAGATCCCGCAGCAGACCGAGGACGACGACTACTACGAGTCACACGACCTGAGCGCGCCGCTGGAAGAGACGGTGACGAAGAGGACCGCGTTCGGCACGCACTGGGGTCTGCTGTACTTCTTCGGGGACGATGCCTACCGGATGCGCGACCTGCTGAAGGAGCAGGAAGAACTGGACTTCTACGTCTGACCCCTCAGACGAGTCCGCCACCCCGACCGAAGGACGCATTTGAAGCCGAACGCCGACGTCACCGGCACGACTGCGACGCTGGCCAAACGCGTGGCCGCGCTCGACGACGCGGTTGCGGCCATGGCCGCAACCCGCGACTTCGGCAAGCACACGAAGCTGCGGCGGGTGCTGGAGGCGCTGCGGCGGGTCCTGCTCCAGCCGGACGGCGCGGCGGCGGTCCGGGCGAGGGCGCGGGAGATCGAGGAGGCCGGGGTCTTCCAGGACACCGACTGGGACACCCCGGAGATCCTCATCCCCGCGCTGGTCGGGCCCGGCCTGCACAGCGAGAACACCGACACCGTGGTCATCGAGGCGACCAGCGAGCTGCGGATGCTCGCGGTCGCGTGCGGCGACTACGAGCATCCGACGCTGCCGGCCGAGGACGCCCGCGTCTTCCTGTCGCAGGTGCTCGGGGCGAACCTGGAGCTGCTGTTCACCCCGCCCAGCGAGGCCGAGCGGACCAGGCAGGGCCGGACCGCGCAGCTGATCCGGGACCTGCTGCGGTATCTCGCCGACCAGATCGGCTACGACAGCATCCTGGACAAGGTCGTCGAGGAGATCTGGCGGATCCTGCGCCAGCGCCCGATCCAGGTCGACCAGGTCCGCTCGCTGATCACCCGGATCTCGATCTACCGCGGCGACCCGGACGTCGACCTGGGCGGTTCGTCGGTGCAGGGGCTCGACCGGCTCATCACCAGCCTGTTCGGGACCACCGAGGCCTGCCGGGAGGACCCGGGCGTCGAGGTGTTCCGGTCCCGGCTGGAGGCGATGGACGCGGCGACCCTGCAGTACGAGGCGAACGGGTTCGCCCGGGCGATGCACGACACCGGCCTGGTGTCGCCGTACCACGCCGAGCTGCTGCGGTACCTGGCGCACGAGAGCGACTACCTGCTCGGCGAGGCGCTCGGGTTGTCCGACGTGGGTCGCAACTGCCTGATGCGCTACCACGATCTGGTCCACCGGCTGATCGAAGAGGCCGTGCACCCGCAGACCGCGCAGTGCGTCTACGGGCTCGCGCTGCTGCTCGACCGCGGCATCCTCTACGAGCCGCCGGTGGTGCCCGCGCTGTGGCGGCAGCTGGCGCTGGAGCTGTCCGCGGCCGCCCGGGAACGGCTGACGCTCGTGTTCGGCGACCAGCCGAGGCCCGAGGCGCGGCTGCTCGCGGGCGTGCTCTCGATGCTGGGCCAGCCGCTCGGCGTCGGGCAGGGCGACAACCCGACCTGCCAGTCGGCGCGCGCGTTGTCGATGTGGGCCTACAACGACCCGGACTACCTGCTGCAGGTCGTGGTGTGGGCGGCGCGCGACGACGAGGTCGTCATGCACTTCGAAGGACAGCCGGTCTCGTCGAAGGAAAGCGGCGCCGGGCTGTCCGCGGAGCTGCCCGCCGACCTGGACCCGGTGTCGTCGCTGGTCGTGCCGCATCTCGACCGGATCTACGCCGAGATGGGCCGCCGCTGCGCCGACCGCCCCGGCGACCCGCACCGCTGGGTCAACCCGGAGTTCCACGGCTGGTGGGCGTCGCGGGGATTCCGGATCAACGTCGACGTCGCCACCGGCAAACTGGTCGACCCCGAGGATTTCCTGCGGCAGTTCTACGCGAGCTACCACCCGGCCTACAACGGCGAGCAGCCGCTGATCCACCCGCAGCCGGCCGGGGTCGCGGTCACCGACAGCGCGGCCCGCTACGTCGGCTGGCACGCGATCACGATCCTGCGCGCGGCCCCGGACCCCGAGGACGTCATGCGGGTGTACTTCTACAACCCGAACAACGACAGCGGCCAGGACTGGGGCGACGGCGTCGTAGTCTCGACGGCGGGCAACGGCGAGCGGTTCGGGGAGGCTTCGCTGCCGTTCGAGCAGTTCGCGTCGCGGTTGTACATCTTCCATGTGGATCCTCGGGAGCATGGGTCGCCGGAGAAGGTGCCCGCGGAGGATGTCGGGCGGATTCTCGGGTACGTCGAGCGGAGCTGGGGGGCGGACCGGTTGCCCGCGGGGACGTTGCAGGCGGCGCCTCCGCAGTCCTGAGGCTGGTCAGCCGAGCGCGGCGTCGAGGGTCACCGCGGCGTCTATGAGCGCCAGGTGCGTGAAGGCCTGCGGGAAGTTGCCGAGCTGCTTGCCGGTCGGGGCGATTTCCTCGGCGTACAGGCCGACGTGGTTCGCGTAGGTCAGCATCTTCTCGAACGCGGTGCGGGCTTCTTCCAGCCGTCCGGCGCGGGTCAGCGCGTCGACGTAATCGAAGCTGCACAACGAAAACGTGCCCTCGCCGCCGGCGAGCCCGTCCGGGGAAGCGACCGGGTCGTAGCGGTAGACCAGGCTGTCGGTGACCAGATCGGCCTTGATCGCGTCGAGCGTCGAGAGCCACAGCGGGTCCTTCGCCGGGAGGAAACCGGTGCGGGGCATGCGAAGCAGGGCCGCGTCCAGTTCGTCGCCGGTGTCGTGCTGGACGAAGGCGTTGCGCGTGCGGTGCCAGCCCCGGCTGAGGATCTGGCTGTGGATGCTGTCGCGCTGCCAGGTCCAATCCTCGACCGGGGCGGGGCGGCCGTGCGTGTCCGCCAGCCGAATGGCGCGGTCGAAGGCGACCCAGCTCATCAGCCGGCCGTAGGTGAAGCGTTTCCGGCCGCCGCGGGTTTCCCAGATTCCTTCCTCGGGCTGGTCCCAGTGGTCGCCGAGCCAGTCGAGCGCGGCGCGGAGCGCGGTCCAGCCTTGGTGCGGCAGTTCGAAACCCGCGCGGTCGGCGGCGAAGACGCTGTCGAGGGCTTCGCCGTAGATGTCGAGCTGCAGCTGCCCGGACGCGGCGTTGCCGATCCGGACCGGGCTCGACCCGCGGTGCCCGGACCAGTGCGCGAGGCGTTCCTCCCGCAGGTCCGACGTGCCGTCCACCCGGTACAGGACGGCGAGCGGCCCGCTGGCCCCGCCGTCGCCTTCGCGGATGCGGTCGCCGAGCCAGTTCCCGAAGCGGGCCGCCTCCTCGGCGAATCCCAGCGCCAGCAACGCCGAAACCGAGAACGACGCGTCGCGGACCCAGGTGTAGCGGTAGTCCCAGTTGCGTTCGCCGCCGAGCTGCTCGGGCAGCCCGAGGGTGGGCGCGGCGACCAGCCCGCCGGTCGGGGCGTAGGTGAGCAGTTTGAGGGTGATCGCCGAACGGGCCACGATTTCCCGCCAGCGGCCGCGGTAAGCGGAGCGGGCGAGCCAGGTGCGCCACCAGTCCACTGTGGACTCGAAAAGCGCGGTGAACTCGGCGACGCCGATCTCTCGCGGCGGCGCGTCGGCTCCGGTCTCGAGCACGACCCCGCGGACTTCCCCCGCGTCCAGGGAGACCCGCAGATGCACGTCCTCGCCTTCGACGCGCGCCTCGGCGAGCTGCTCGTCGCCGGGCTCGCGGACCGCGTGCAGCACCAGTGACATCCCGGGCGCGGTGAACACGGCTCCGTTCTTGACGAGCATCGCCCGATGCGGACGTCGGCCGTAGTCGAAGCGGGGCGCGACCAGCACGTCGAACGTCATCCGGCCGCGCACGCAGCGCACGAGCCGGGCGATCCGGTGCCGCTTGGCGGGGGCATCGCCGCACGGCGGCATGAAGTCGACGACCTCGCCGATCCCGTCCGGCCCGGAGAACCGGGTGATCAGCACCGCGGTGTCCGGGTGGTACATCTGCGAACTCGCGCAGGCGCCCGCCGGACGGATGCGGAACCGGCCGCCGCGTTCGTCGTCCAGCAGGGCACCGAAGACCGACGCCGAATCGAATCGCGGCGCGCAGAACCAGTCGATCGACCCGTCGGTGGTCACCAGCGCGGCGGTCTGCAGGTCGCCGATCAGCGCGTGCTCGGCGATCGTGGTCTCGGTCATGGTTTCTCCCTCGGGGCAACGGGTTTCCTCGTCCGCACCGTCGCCGGAGCGGGCCCGGACCGCCTCATCCGCGCGGGGTGAGGTGGCCCGGCCGCCGCCGCGCCACCGTGTGCGGCACCCGAGCAGGAAGGCCCGCCGATGATCGTGCTGCCCCTGGCCCTCGCCCAATTCGTCGCGAGCTACGCGGCCACCACCATGACCGTCGCGGTCAGCGCCGTCGCCGCGGATCTCGGCACCACCGTGCTCGGCGTGCAGACTGCGATCACGGTGTTCACGCTGACCATGGCGTCGCTGATGGTGCCGGGCAGCAAACTGAGCGATCTGCTGGGCCGCAAGCGGTGTTTCCTCGCCGGACTCGGCGTTTACGGCACCGGCGCGCTGCTGGCTTCGCTCGCGCACGGGCCGGGGATGCTGATCGTCGGCTATTCGCTGCTGGAAGGGATCGGCTCGGCGCTGATGATCCCGCCGATCTACATCCTGGTCACCGTGACCAGCCCGGACCTGGCAGATCGCGCGCGAGCGCTGGGCGTGGTCAGCGGGGCGGGCGCGCTCGGCGCGGCGGCCGGTCCGCTGCTCGGCGGCCTGGTCACGACGTGGCTCGGCTGGCGTGCGTCGTTCCTGCTGCAGGTGCTGCTGGTCGGACTCATCGTCCTGCTGGCCCTGCGCGTCGCCGAACCGCCCGCTCCGCCCCGCGAGAAGCGATTCGACGTGGGCGGCGCGCTCCTTTCGGCAACCGGGCTGTTCTTCGTCGTTTTCGGTGTCCTGCAATCGGGTTCGTACGGCTGGTTCGTTTCCCGGGCGGACTTCGCGCTCTTCGGAGTCGTGCTGATTCCGGCGGGAAGCATCTCGCCGGTGTGGTTGTTCGCCGGAATCGGCGCGGTGCTTTTGGTCCTGTTCTTCGTGCACGTCCGCGCCCGGGAACGAGCCGGGCGGGATCCGTTGGTGCCGTCAGGGCTTTTCCGCGACCGGGTCACCGGACTCGGCTTGGCGACCCAGCACGTGCAATGGCTTGTTCTGCAGGGCTCGTTCTTCGTGGTGGCTGTTTTCCTGCAGGAGGTTCGCGGCTGCGACGCGATCGAAACCGGGTTGATGCTGACGCCCGCGACGATCGGCATCCTCGCCGCTTCGGCCGCCGCGGGCCGGATGGCTCGGCGGCACTCCCAGCGGTGGCTGATCCGCGTCGGCTTCGTCCTCGCCGTCGCCGGATTGGTCTTCGTGCTTGTGCTGGTGCGCGCCGATTCGGGTGTGGCGAGCGCGGTGCCCGGGCTGTTTTTGCTCGGCGCCGGCGTCGGGATCATGCTCACGGCTTCGGCGAACCTGGTGCAGTCCCGCTTCCCGGATTCGGCCCAGGGCGACATTTCCGGGGTGTCGCGCAGTGTGTCCAACCTCGGCTCGTCGGTCGGGACCGCGCTGGCCGGGTCCGTTCTGGCCGGGACGCCGCACCTCGGGGACCGGTCCTTCGCGCTCGCCCTCGCGACCTTGGCCGTCGTGGCGGCGACCGGGCTCGTCGCCGCGCTGTTCCTGCCTGCCCCGAAGTAATCGGTCCGGTCGGCGACGCCGCACCGCGGCCACGATCACCCGCAGCACCACGCCGAGCACGACCAGATCGGCGACCATCTGAAGGGTCACCAGCACCCGGGCGGTCGCGGAAACCGGGGCGATGTCGCCGAATCCGACCGAGCTGAACACCGTGACCGTGAAGTACAACGCGTCGGTGCGCGTCAGGCCCGTGCTGAAGGAACCGGGACGGTCGTGGCCGAGCACGTAGTAGCCGTCGGCGAACAGCAGCAGGAACAACGGGACCACGAGAGCCAGCGCCTGCACGCCCTGTCCGGCCGGGAACGGCGAGCGCAGGATCATCCGCACCTCGCCGACCACCAGCAGCACCACGAGAGCGAGCCCGGCGACCAGCACGGCCAAGGTCCAGGGCCGCAACGGCTGGCCGACCGGAAGCAGATAGTAGAGGCAGACCAGCGCGGTGATCGTGAGCAGCGGCCGGAGCACCGCGAGCCGGACGAACCGCCACCGCCGCGACGCGGTCACGGCGCGAGCGCCTTCCGCATCAGGGTCTGGTACTCCGCGTCGTTGATGACGCCGTCGTCCAGCAGCCGCCGGGCTTCGGCGATCTGGGCCGCGCTCGTAGTGTCCGATGTGGACACTGAACGCACGTAACCGGCGAAGCGCCGTTCCGCGGCTGCTTCCCGGACGCGCCGCCGGTCGTGCAGGCGCCGGCCCTCGATGCCGAGGTAGAGCAGGACGCCGAGGACCGGCAGCACGAGCATCAGCAGGGTCCAGCCCGCTTTGGCCCAGCCGGAGGCGTCGGAGCGGCGGTAAAGGTCGCCGACGGCCACGAACAGCAGGCCGAACCAGGCGACCCAGCAGAAGAACACCAGCATCGTCGCCATCACGTTCCAGAACGGGTACTCCGCGCTCGCCAGGGGCATGACTTCTCCTCGCCGTCGATTCGGGGACCGGACGGGCCCACCCGACCGGATCGCGGACGCGCCCGCCTCGCCCGCCGCGGGTGGGGCGGGCGCTATCCGGCGAAGTCGGGGACCTCCGCGTCGAGCAGTCCGCGTTCCTGTGCGACCGCGACCGCTTCCCGGCGGCTGCGGACGGCGAGCTTCGCGTAGATCCCGCGGACGTGGGTCTTCACGGTGTTGGGCGAGACAGTCAGGTCCTCGGCTATCTCGTCGATCGACCGCTGAGTCGGCAGCAGGCGCAGGACGCCGCGCTCGCGTTCGGTCAGCGGCTCCGGCATCGGGGGCGTACGCAACCGGCGCCGCACCGCGAGGATTTCCCCGGCGAACCGTTCGCCGCTGCCGAGCGCGCCGAGCCGGCTGGTCAGGAACCCGGCGAGATCGGGCGGGGCGAAGACGAACGGGAACCGGATCCCGGCGGGTTCGGCCGCGCGCAGGGCGTCGTCGAGCAGCCGGGCCGCCCGTTCCGGTGCTCCGGCGGCCAGCGCCGCTTGCACTCCGACCAGCGTCGCCTCGACCGCCGCCCACGGGAGCGTCATGGGTGCTTCGTCCTCCGTCAGGGAACGCAGCACGGAACTCGCCCCGTGGTGCCGGCCGAGCCGCAGCTGCGTCCGGGCGCGCACGAGCAGTTCTTCGCCCGAGCCGGCGAGCGCGGGCGCGGCCCACCGAACGGCTTCCTTGGCCTGGCCAGCCGCGCCCAGCCGTAGCGCTGCGCGGTGTTCGAGGACAGCACACAGGACCGCGTGCTGGGCTGGGCAGGACCGGCTGGTTCCGAGACGGCGGCGGGCCCGGCGCATCCGCCGCAGCCCGGAGTGCCAGCCGCCGAGTTCGAATTCGGCCGCGCCGCGCAGGGTTTCCGCGAACAGCCGCAGGGTGCGGGCCGCCCGCGCGGGCGCGTCGCCGAGAAACTGCCCGACCCGTTTCGCGTGCGTGACGCAGTCAGCGGGCTCACCGCGCATCAGCGCTCCGTACGCCAGCAGGGCCGCTGCTTGCGCACGCTGGAACGACTGCGGGGAATCCTGGCGCGGCTGCACTGTCCCGGCCCGGCGGGCGAGCCGGTCCATCGCGGGGTAATCGCCGTCTTGGCAGGCGATTTCGGCGAGCGCGGCGAGACAATGGGCGACCGTGAACTCCTGCCCGAGTTCCTCCGCCGCGGCGAGGACGCGTTCCAGGGATCGCCGGGCTTCTTCGTGCTCGCCGCGAATTGCGAGTACACCGGCTCGGTGCGCAGCCGCGAGGCCGGCTAGCTCGGTGTCGAGTTCTTCGTCGATCTGTTCCGCTGCGCGCTCAGCGTGCGCCGGGGTGCGGTCGAGTTGGGCGAGGCGGGACTGCGCCAGCTGCCGCAGAACGGTCAGCTCCGCCGTCGGCCGGTCCGGCCACGCGGCGTCCGCCCAGGCGAGGTGGAGACAGGCCGCTGAGGTCTCGGCGGACTCGAGACTCAGCGCGGCCGAGATCAGCGCCGCCAGGGGATCGGCCGCGACCCGCCGGTCTTCCACCGCGGTGAGCGCCAGGCGCAGGACCTGGTGTTCGCCAGCGAGGAACAGCGAAACAGCGTGTGCGCGCAGAAGTTCGCAGACCTGGCCCGGATCGCCCGCGTGGACGCTGTGCAGCAAGGCGGATGCGGGCCGGTCGTGTTCGGCGAACCAGCGCGCGGCCGTCGCGTGCAGCGCTCGCGCGCGGTCCGGCGCCCGCCGCTGCAGCTCCGCTCGCAGGTAGGTGCGCAGCAGCGGCGTGACACGGCGGTGCGGCGGAGTACCGCCGGAATCGACCGCCCGGACGGACGGCCCGCTCAGCTCGTGGAGCATCGCCTCCGCGTCGGCCCGCCCGCAGAGCACCGGAGCGAGACCAGGCGGGACGTCGTCGCAGACGCTGATCGTCCGCAGCAGTTCCCGCTGTGCCGCCGAAAGCGGGGAGAGGACTTCGTCGGTCAGGTAGGCGAGTGCGGCGCTGTCGCGGCCGGTGTCGAAGTCCCACAGGCTGCCGTGCCGGGACGCGGACGCCGCCGCGAGGCGCAGCCCGGCTGGCCAGCCCCCGGTCCGGTCGACCAGCGGTGCCACCTCGTGCCGGGGGATCGCCGCGTCCGCGGCGGCGAAGAGCGTTTCCGCCTCCCCGGCGGTGAACCGCAACCGCTCGGCTCCGATTTCGACGAGCCGGTCCGCGAGTCGCGCCCGGCCCAGCGGCAACGGCGGCTCCTTCCTGCTGACGACCGCGAGGCACAGTCCGGCGGGCTGGTGGCGCACCAGCGTCCGCAACCCGCGCCACGGCTCGGGCGAGGTGATTTCGTGCGCGCTGTCGAGCACGAGCACGACCGGTTCGCTCAGCGTGTCGAGCGCGTCGGCGAGTTCGGCCAGGAACGCGAGATCGGTGCTCGGCGACTCGGGCACCGCCAGAAACCGCAACGGATCTCCGTCCGGGAACCGGCCGCAGCGGCTGAGCGCTTCCAGGACGGCCGACCAGAAAAGCCGATCGTCGTTGTCGTCGGCGTCCGCGGACAGCCAGGCGACCGCGCCCGGTCCCCGGCGGCGCGCCCATTCGGCCAGCAGCACGGTCTTGCCGAACCCGGCGGGGGCCCCGACGAACACGATGGCGGCCTCGGCCGCGCGGTCGAGGACGGCGAGCAGCCGCGGCCGCGACACGAGGTCCGCGGGCGGGCCGGGAACGGCGACTTTGGTTCTCGGCACTTGTCTTCGGAGCGAGACGTCGAGGCGCCGGCGCATGCGCAATTCTCCTTCGCGGTCGGTTCCGGGCGATTCCGGCGGATTTTGCCAGGCACCGAGAGCGGCTCATCCGCTGCGGGCGAGGAAAACGGCGTCCGGCGGCAGAATCGTGGGGCGGGTGAAAATACGCGGGAATTCTTCGGGCGGCCGTCCTCGATTCGCCTGCACGCAGTTCTTCTGGCTCGGGCCGGGCGAGGTCGTGGTGCTCGACCTGGTGCGGACGGGCTCGCTCAGCGCCGGGACGGCGGTGCTCGGGCTGACCGTGGCGCTCGCCTCGCTGGTCTCGCCCGCCCGGATCCGGGCGGGCGTCCGCGCCGCCGCGGACCTGGTCGCGCGGCTGGTCTTCCTTCCGCCGCACGGCTGGTCGGCGTTCGTGGTGCTGCTCGATCTGGCCGTCGTCGGCTTCGCGTGGCACGCGTCCGGGCGGGACGGAGGCCGCCGGTGAGCGCGCCCGCGATCCTGGGCTCCCGCGCGAATTACGTTTTCCGCGGCTGTGGCGCCATTCCGGAAGGAGCCGCCGAAAGCGCCGCCGATTTCCGGGACGTGCTCGTGGTCCCCGTTCCGCCGGAAACGATTGTGTTCGGCGCGGTCGCCGATCCCGCCGACCTTCCGCGAATCCTGCGCCGGCTCGAATCGCTCGGGATGCACGTCGAATCCGTCCATCGGGTCCGCGAACTCCCCCGGACGGAGCACCGCGCGCTCGGGTGACGCGGTCCGTCACGACCCGGCCGCCGCGACGCGGCCGAGCCGGATCGCCCGCCGCAGCGCGGCGTGGTCGCGTTCGTTCTGGTCGGCGCAGGCGGCCGAGAATTCCCGGACCGCTTCGGCGAAACCCGATCCGGACCCGAGGTACGCGGCGATCGCGAGCGCGTCGCCGGTGCGCGCGTGCGCCTTGGCCACCGTCCATCCGCACAGCCGGGCGTTGGCCCGCAGCACGTCCGGGGTCATCGTCGCGACGTCGCCGCAACTCCGGTCGTGGCGCAGCCTGCGGACGTGGAAGTCGCGGGCCGGGCCGTCGAAACCGGGGGAGCGGGCCCAGCCGAGGAAGACGTCGCCCGCGGCCTGGATCAGCCGTTGCCCGGCGACCACCCGCCTGCCGGGACTGTCCAGCGGGGAGGCTCCGGTGTACTCCTGCAGCACTGACGGCCGGGCTTCCTTCACCTGCAGGAGAAGCGGGTCTCCGGTGTCCGTCCGGACGAGCAGGGCGACCCAGCACCGGGCCCCGGAACCGGCCTGGCCTGGCACCGTTCGCGCGGCGTCGGCCAGCCGGTAACGGTCCAGCATGGCCCGTCGCGCGGGGCCGAGGGTGCGCCGGTAACGCCTGAGCACGGCGCAGAGGCGATCGGCGAGCGTCGCGGGATCGCCGTCCCCGCCGATGCGGCCAGCCGCGACCGCCCACGGTGCGCGGGCAGCCAGCTTCAGTGCGCCGTCGCGGATTTCGGTGTGCCGGAACGGGTCGGCGACGCGTCGGCGGGCGGGGCCGAGGCGATGTGCCGCGACCGTGCGCAGTGTCCTGGGGTCGGGCGGGGCGAAGAAGATCTCGAGCGGAGTGCGGCGCGCGAAGTCGTGCATTGCCAGCCGGTACGACTCGACCGCCGCCAGCACCGTGCGCCTGCGTTGCGCGGCGGGGTGCCCGATCTCCCGGCCGGCGACCTCGAAGCTCGCGGCGAGTCGTTTGACGTCCCATTCCCAGGGCGCGCGCAGGGTCTCGTCGAAATCGGCGAAGTCGAACACCAGCCGGCGGCCCTGTGCGGCGAACAGGCCGAAGTTGGCCAGCTGGGCGTCTCCGCAGGCCTGGACCGCGAATCCGGTCCGCGGCGTGGCGGCGAGATCCGCCGCGGCGGGCAGCGCGGCGCCGCGGAAGTACGCGAGCGGCGAGGCGGCCAGCCGGGTGTAGCGCAGCGGCAGCAGTTCCGGGACCCGGCCGGAATCCTGGCGCGCCAGCAGGGCAAGGGGATCGGCGCGCAGGACGGCACTGGGGAACTCCGCGTGGCTGGCAGCGGGCACAGCGAGGCGCGCGGCACGGGCACGGGCGATCCGCACGGCGGTGTCCTTGTCGGTGAAGGGCATGGCACGGATCGTCGGCCCGGCGACCGGGCGGCGGCGTCGCCCGTCAAGGGTGAAGCGAGGTCATCCGGGACGGGTGACGACGGAGAGCGGGTTTCTCCGGAGAGTGGGCGGTGCAGGTGCGGTCCGCCTCTGGCGGGAGGCCGCGGCGGCGTTCGGGGGCGTCGCCGCGGTCTCGCCTGCGCCGCAACGGCATTCGCCCGGAAAGCCGAGCACAATGGACCGAACGGGCGCTCGCCGAACAGTTCGGCGAGGGCCCGTTCGCGTGCGGGTCAGAGCTGCTCGTGCTCCGGGGCTTCCCCGAAGGCGGCGCGCAGCCGGGCTTCCTCCTCGTCGGACAGATTGGTCGTCAGCAGCGTGGCTCCGGTTTCCTTGAACGGTTCGGCGACCCGGTCCAGCACCGCGTTGTCCGACATGACGAACAGCGCCGACGTGCCCGGCGTGACCTGGGTCCGGACGGTGTCGACGAACTCCTCGTCGATCCCGACGCGGCGCAGCGATCCGGTCAGCGCGCCGATCGCCGCGCCGACGGCCGCGCCCAGCAGCGGGACGAGGAAGATCAGGCCGAACAGCAGACCCCAGAACGTCCCGCCCAGCGCGCCGGCTCCGGCCAGCGAGCCGAGTTCCTTGGTCTTCGGCTTCTTCCGGCCCTCGGGCCAGCTCACGCGCGCCGCGTCGGCGATCGAGATCAGCTGCTGCTTCTGCAGCCGCTGAAGAAGCTCCAGTGCGTTTTCCGCGCCGTCGACGGTCGGGAACCTCCATACGGTCAACGTGGCCATGACGTCTCCTCGCTCCGGGATCGGTGGTCCGCCGCACTGTTTCCCGTCCGGGCGGCCGCGGCTTCGCCCGCTCCGGGTGAAAGCCCGGGACGGTCCGCACCCCTGATCTCACCTGGCGCGGGCGAGGCCCGGCGGCGCGGGTGCCGACCATGATCGCCCGGGTCCGCAGCCCCTCGACGAACGAGGAAGAGACCCATGACCGAACGCATGCACCCCCCGGCCGGAAACGCCGGAGCCCGGCCGCCGTTCCCGCCGGAGCGGGCCGTCTCCCGGACGCGCCGGGCCGGCTGGATCTGGTTCGCCGGGACCATCACCGTCCTCGCCGGGCTTTTCACCGCGGTGGAAGGCCTGGTCGCGCTGGTCGACCGGCACTACTACGCGGTCGGCCCGGCCGGCCTGCTCGTCTTCTCCCTGACCGGCTGGGGCTGGGTCCACCTGATCGTCGGCGTCCTCGTGGTGCTGACCGGGATCGCGCTGTTCGCCGGGGCGCAGTGGGCCCGGGTCTGCACCGTCGCGCTCGCCGGCTTCAACGCGCTGGCGCAGCTGGCCTTCCTGTCCGCGTACCCGTTCTGGGGCGCGATCGTGATCGCTCTGGACGTCCTGGTGATCTGGGCCGTCATCGTGCACGGAGACGAAGCGGCCGCCGGGATCTGGTGACCCGGCGGACCGGTTCCCGGTGCTCAGTACAGTCGTGGCCCCCGCCCGTCGACCGCGGGAGCCGGGGGCGCACTCTCCCGACAGCCGAGAGGTCCGACGTGCCCGCTCGAACGACGCCCCGGCCCCGGCCGGTCCCCGGCGCGAAGGTCGCGGTGCCGCGGCTGCCGGGGATCTTCGTCCCCCGCCCCCGGCTGGACGTGCTGTTCTCCCGCGCCGCCGGGCGGCCGGTCACCGTGGTCCGGGCCCCGGCCGGGGCGGGCAAGACCACGGCGCTGGCCGCCTGGGCCGGGGCCGGCCGCGCAGTGGCCTGGGTGTCGCTCGACGAGGACGACAACGACGAAAGCCGGTTGTGGGAGGCGATTCTCGGCGCGTTGCGGCGGGACTTCGCGGAGGACAGTGCGCTGCACCGGTTGCGCCCGCCGTCGCCCGGACGGCGGCGGGCGTTCCTGGCCGACCTCGACGACGCGCTCGCCGGGCAGAACGGGCCGGTGCGGCTGATCCTCGACGACCTGCAGGAGATCCGCCGCGCGGAGCCGCTGGAGGCGCTCGCGGCACTGGCCCGACACCTGCCGTCCGCGCTGCGCCTGGTGCTGTCCACCCGGGTCGAGCCGCCGCTGCGGCTGGTCCGGCTGCAGTTCGAAGACGTGCTGTCCCGGGTGGACGCGGCCGAACTCCGGTTCACCGCCGCGGAGACGGCGAGCCTGCTGCGAGCCGCCGGTGCTTCGGTGGACGACGAGCGCGTCCGAGACCTCACTGAACGCACCGCGGGCTGGGCCGCGGCACTCGGCTGGACGGCGGTTTCGGTGCGCGAAGATGCTGCCGTCGATTCGGTCACCGGCGACGATCGTGCCGTGGCGCGGTTTTTCTCCGACGAAGTGCTCGCGCACCTTCCCGCGGCTACGACGGATCTGTTGCTGTGCCTCAGCATCTGCGACGCGGTTTCCGCGACCCTGGCGGTCCGTCTGTCCGGCCGTCGGGACGCGGGCGCGCGATTGGACGAACTCGAGCGCTCGTGGGGCCTGGTCACGCGCACACCAGCGGACACCTACCAGTTTTTCCCGCTGCTGCGGGGTTTCCTGCAAGCCGAACTGGCGCGGCGGGATCCGGCGCGAGTGCCGCGGCTGCACGGGATCGCCGCGCGCTGGCACGCCGGCGAAGGACGGTACGGGGAGGCGCTCGGGCACGCGGTCGCCGGACAGGACCGGGAATACGTTCTAGTGCTGGCCCGGGAGCGAGCCGTGCGCCAAGTGCTGGCCGGAGACGGGGGACCGGTGCGTGCCGCGCTCGACTTCCTCGGCAGCGCGACGGTTGCCGCGAACCCGTCGCTGCGGCTGGCGTCCGCGCTCGAGAACATTCAAGGCGGACGGCTCGCCGAAGCGGAGTCCGATCTCGGCGGCGAGGGCGGCGGCGACTGGTGGCCGCTCGCCGTCCGGCATCTGGCCGCGATCAAGGGAAACCGCCTGGCCGGAGCGGAACCGCCGGCAGCGCGGCACCCGGCGTTCGACGCCTGGTCCCATCTCGATCGCGCGTGGCGTTCGCTGTACCGGGGCGCGTGCCGCCACGCGCGCACGCAGGCGCAGGAGGCGTTGCGCCTGGCGAGCGGCGAGCGGCTGGATCACCTCGTGCTGCACAGCAAGCTGGCACTGGCGGTCGCCAGCGCCTTCGGCGGGAAGCACCCTGCATTGCGCCGGGCGTGTACTGGCGCCCTGGCGGTCGCACGCCGACACGACTGGCAGCGCACTCCGGGAGTCGCCGAGTGCCGGCTGTTGCTGGCCTACGACGAACTGATGCGCGCTGAACCGGCTGCAGCGGCTCAGGAACTGGCCCAGGCGACCGCGGTTCCTGGGTCCGCGCCGTTGCTGGTGCCGTTGCGTGAGTTCTTCGAGGGCGTCGCCCGCTTCGACGACGGCGACCGGACGGCTGGTTCTCAACTCATGCGTGCGGCGCGTCGGCAACTCGCGTGCTTGGACCTTCCCCGCGAACTCGTCGGGGTATGCGCAGTCGCCGAGCAGCACGCCGCGCTCGCACTCGGCGAAGCGTTGCACGCGACGGAAGTCCTTGCCTGGGGCCAGGATCAGCTGCCGGGGAGCGGCGAACTGGCTGTCCTGCGGATCCGCGCCCACCTCGCGGCCGACGAAACCGGCCCGGCCGAAGCCGTGCTGCGGGAAACCGCGTCGGCGATCGCCCTGCTTCCCGCCACCCCGGTCGACCGCTGCCTGGCCGAAACCGCGCTCGGCCTGCGCTCGCACCGCCGGACCAAAGCCCTCCAAGCCCTCGACCAGGCCCTCGCGATCGCCCGGCCGAACGGGCTGGTGCGGCCGTTCGCGCTCGCGGAGCCCCCGGTCCGGGACCTGCTGATTGGCCACTCCGGCGGCTTCGGCTCGCTCGACCGGTTCGCACAGACGGTCCGCGGCAGGCTCGTCCCGCACGCTCCGCCCAGCGACCTGACCGATCGCGAGCAGGTGGTGCTGCAGCGCCTGCCGTCCCAGCGTTCGCTGGACGAGATCGCGTCTGATCTCACTGTCTCGGTGAACACGGTGAAGACGCACGTGCGGGCCATCTACGGGAAGCTCGGCGTGAACAACCGGCGTTCGGCTGTGGTTGTCGCTCGTCGGCATGGCTTGACCTGACTGGGTTCAGCTGTCGTCGCGGCGCGGAGCCGACAGCAGCGCCTCCGCCCAGCGGGCCCGCGGATCGACGTCCACGAGCAGCGCCTTGGCCAGCAGCGTCGCCGGCACGGCAAGGACCGCGCCGAGCGGGCCGAGCAGCCACGTCCAGAACACCAGCGCCAATACGGTGACCACAGTGGACAGTCCCACGGAGCCCGCCACGAACCGGGGCTGAATCAGCGACTGCACCACGAAATTCAGCACGAGGTAGACGGCGAGCACCACGGTCAGCCCGCGCCAGCCGTGGTCGAGAAGCGCGATCACCGCGGGCGGGGCCACGCCGATCACGAAGCCGACGTTGGGGATGTAGTTGGTGACAAAGGAAAGCAGCCCCCACAGTATCGCACCCGGAACGCCGATCAACGCCAGTGCGGCCGTGTCGAGCGCTGCCACGAGTCCGCCGAACACGGTTGTCACGAGCAGATACCGCCGCGTGCCCGTCACAAACCCGCGCAATGCCGCGGAAATCCACGGCCGGTCGCGCGCGATGCAGCGGAGACGTTGCCCCGCCCAGGCCGTTTCGGCGCTCAGGAACAGCAAAAGGCCGAAGAGGAACGCGAGATTCGTGACCAGCTTGCCCGCGCCCGCGAGCAGCGAACCGGCCAGCCGGACGAGTTTTCCGGCGTCGACGGAGGAAAGCAGGCCGCGCACCTGCGCTTCGCCGACCCCGAGCGTCGCGAGGCCGTGGTGCAGCAACTCGTCGACCCGGCCGGCGTAGCTGGGGGCCAGCGCGGACAGTTGCGCGACCGACACCACGACGACGAGGAAGAAGACCAGCAGGACCGCGTAGACGGCGACGACCAGCACGGTGACGGTCAACCAGCGTGGCAAACCCTTGCCCCGCAACCAGGTTCGTACCGGATCGAGGGTGATTACGACGACCAGCGCGAGAAACACCGGCGCGACGAGCCAGGCGATGGCTTGCACCCCCGCGAGCACGACCGTCGCGGCGGCCGCGCCGAGGAGCACGACGAGCGCACGGGGGAGCGGGGTTTTGTTCGCCTCGCATTCGGGCAGGATCGGCGGCGGCTGCGGTTGTGATTGCGTGCTCTCGCCTCGTCGGTCGGCAAGGCGGGGACGTGCTCGCCTGGACTTGCGGAACCGGCGAGCCGGGAAATCGGTGAACGACGCGCGCACCATGAGAATCCCTCCCGAAGCAGGCGGCAGGCCCCACCGTGGCCGGGCGCGCGGACCCGGTCTTCACCCGGCGGGGGCGGGTTGTGCTTGCCCGCGTGCGTTTTTTGTCGGTGGTGCCTGCAACCATGTCCTTGACCGACCGAGGAGGGCACGATGACGGATTCTTTGACTGAACTGATTTGGCTGGAGAGCTACGGCCCGCTGAACGACATCTTCTGCGTTACTTTCCTGCGCGGCCTAGACTCGCCAGAGGTCTTACGACGCTTCGGAGCCGCCTCAGGTGAGCAGCTGGCTTTCGCTGAGCTGAACAGCCTGGTGTCGGAGTACGTCGAACAAACCCAAGGCGGCAATGGCGGCGGGTACGTCGGCGTGGTGCCGTCCGGGGAGTGGAGCGTGGCGATCGAGCCGTGGGGCTGGCAAGGGAATCTGCCGGAAGTGATTGGCGGACTGTCGAAGGGAAGCGAGGTCGTGGCGATCAACCGGCACGACTACGCCGAAGCGCACTTCGTCTACGCGGTGGACAGCACAGTGATCGGAGGCTTCCTCCCACGCCTGCCGAGCCAACAGTACGGCAGCGACCCGGAGCGGTTGACACGGTGGATGCGCGAGGCCGGGCTGGATCCGGCGCAAGAAGAACGCCCGCCGAACCCCATCGCGACGGCGTTCGCGGTGGCGGCCAGGATCACCGGCGTGACGTTCACCCCGGAGTTCCTTGAGCGGCCGTTGCTGGTGGGGGACATTCGCACCTAGCCGATGAGTGTTGGCGGGTTGGCTGGTTGGTGGCCGGGCGCTGAGTCGGCGGCAGAGGCGGGGTGACGGCGACGCTTGCGGTCTCGCACGAGGAGTGTGCTGCATGACCCTGCCACCGTGTTCTCGGTGGGGAGATGGCCGGAGAGACATCCGCGCCGGAGCTGGCATGAGCCAACCTTCGTCGATCGTGACGCCTTGGCTGTCACAGGAACACGACTTGGAGACGAGTGGGTGGAGGTGAGTTTGGCGCGGGCAGAGGCTTTCGGCGGTCCGTCGTCGCCACGCCAGCGGGCGACGGCCGAGAGGACCGGCGTGGCTCTTCGACCTGCGGCAGGCGGAGCCGGCAGTGCCACGGCCAGACAGTGAAGTCGGTTCTGGTGGCGGTTGGTGTGGCTATTCGATCGATGAGCGGTGTGGCCCTCGGTGTCCCCGGCGGGCGGAGTCGGAGGCCTTTGGCTTGAGCGCCAGGGTCAGAGGGTGAACTCGGCTCCGTCCAGCGGCAACTCCGCGCCAGCTCTCACCACGGCGGCGTGCTCCGGGCCAGCCCGGTCCAGGACGGGGTTCGTGTTGTTCAGATGGGTGTAAGCCCACCGCGTGGCACCCGGGCGGCTCGTGATCATCGGCAGCGTCGTGGTGATCGGCACGTGGCCCATCGCCTGCTGGGCCGTCGGGTTGGCACTCGCGACAGCGGCAGTGAACTCGCTGCCGCTGTAGAAGGTGCCGTCCAGCAGGACGAGGTTCGCGCCGTCGGTGAACGTGTCGAAGCCGGGCGGCCAGGTGCGCAGGCAAGGCGCGTAGACGAGCGTGCCTCCGGTGGCCGGGTCGTGGATGCGGTAGGCCACTACCCACGGGCCGGGGTGAGTCGAAGTGCGGGCGTATTTCGGTTGTTTGTCGCTGATGGGAAGGGAGGTGATCACCAGGCCGTCGAGGGTGGTTTCGGTGCGAGGGTGCCAGTTCCACGAGTGGTACTCGCTGATGATGGTGCGTGCTGGGAAGTGGTCGGTCAGCGCGTGCAGCGCGGCGGCGGGGGCGTGGACGGTGAGAGCCGCCGCCTCGCGGAGCATGAGCAGGCCGAGGGTGTGGTCCAGTTCGGCGTCGGTGAGCAGGACCGTGCGCAGCGGCGTTTCGCGCGGGCCCGGTCCGGCGCGCAGGGCCGGGGTCGCCAGGATTTGGGCGCGGATGTCGGGCGAGGCGTTGAGCAGGTGCCATGCGCGGCCGTCTGCGCTGAAGGCGACGCTGTCTTGCGTACGCGGAGGAGAATCGGAGGTGCATTGGGAGCAGGCGCAATTCCACTGTGGACAACCGCCGCCGGCAGCGGTGCCTAGGAGGATGACTTTCATCGGGCCGGGCCACGCATGATCAGGTCCGGAGTGGACGGTGCGGCGAGGATCAGGTCGACGGTGCCGCGGTTCGGCGAGCGGGAGCAGACCGGGTCGGTGTTGGCCGCGTCGCCGGTGAGCTGGAACGCTTGACAGCGGCAGCCGCCGAAGTCGGTGGTGCGGCGGTCGCAGGTGCGGCACGGTTCGCTCATCCACTCTTCGCCGCGGTAGGCGTTGAAGGACTCCGAGCGGTACCAGATGTCGGCAAGGGCGGTGTCGCGCACGTTGTCGAGGGTGAGCGTGGTGATCGCGCTCGCGGCGGGGCAGGGGAGCACAGTGCCGTCGGGGGCGATTGTCAATTGCCGCGCGCCCCAGCCGTGCATGCACGGTTTCGGGAACGGCTCGTAGTAGTCGGCGACGACGTAGATGATCTCCAGCGTGCCGCGGAGGCGCTCCACCGCTGAGCGGACCACGGGTTCGGCGGCGGCGAGTTGCGCCCGGGTGGGCATCAGGGCGTCGCGGTTGCGCAGCGCCCAGCCGTAGTACTGGGTGTTCGCCAGTTCGAGGCGGTCCGCGCCCATTGACTCGGCCAGCGCGATGATTTCCGCGAGCTGGTCGTGGTTTTGCCGGTGCAGCACCACGTTGAGGGTGAGCGGCAAGCCCGACGCTTTCACCAGTTCGGCGGCGGCCAGTTTGAGGTCGAAGGCCTTCGCTCCGGCGAGCAGGTTCGCGCGGCCGGGAGTGGCGGCTTGCGCGGAAAGCTGGACGTGCGCCAAGCCCCGTTCGACGAGGTCGTTCAGCCGTGGCTCGGTCAGGCCGAGGCCGGAGGTGACGAGGTTGACGTAGCAGCCGAGCCCGCTCGCATGCGTGACCAGCTCCGGAAGGTCCGGACGCGCCAGCGGTTCCCCGCCGGACATATGCACCTGCAGCACGCCCAGCTCCCGGGCCTGCGACAGCGCGTCCGTCCAGTCCGCAGTGGACATTTCCGCGGATCGGCTCACGAGTTCCACGGGATTCGAGCAGTACGAGCAGTGCAGGGGACACCGGTGCGTCAGCTCCGCGAGCAACCCCAGCGGCGCGGTCACGTCCATTCGATCACCCGCCGTTGTCCGAACCGGGTCAGCACAGCAAGGACATCGCTCTCTTGGACGCCTTGGTACCGGCTGTTCAAGAGGCCGATGATGCCGGAGACCGGCGTGGCGCCGTCGCAGAGTTCCAGTACAGCGGTGGCGGTGGAGTTCGGCACAAGCACGCCTTCCGGGAACAACAGCACGTGCACCCCGCGCACGTGATCGAACGTCAGGCGCACGCCGACGCGCAGTTTCGGCACCGACGCGGCGGTGATGGTGTCCATCGGCTCACTCCTTGGCCGCGGCGCGTTCGATGGCGTCGAGCATCGACCACAGCACGTCGCACTTGAACGACAACGCGGCCACCGCCTTCTCCTGCTGCTCACGGGTACCGCAGTGGCGCACGACGATGTCCAAAGTGTCCTTGCCCTCGCCGGAAACCTTGTCGATCCGGTTCGTGAAATACGCCAGGTCCGCGCGGGAGATCCACGAGTAGTTCGCCAGAACGTCGGCCACCCGCTGCTGCATCAGATGCCCGGCGAACATCTCGGTCAGGCCGGAGGCGATGGCTTCGACCCACGGTTTGGTACGCGCGAAGGTGACGTAGGCGTCGACAGCGAACCGCACACCGGGGGCGACGTGCCGTTCATCGAGAACCTCAGCTCGGTCGAGACCGACGGCGGCGCACAGCCGCAGCCAGCGTTCGGCTCCGCCTTCGCCGTCGACGGCGCCGTCGTGGTAAATGATCCGGTCGAGCCAGACGCGGCGGATTTCCGGGAGCGGGCAGTTGCTGATGATGGCCGCGTCTTTTTGCGGCAGCTGGCATTGGTAGTACCAGCGATTCGCGGCCCACAGTTTCAGTTCGTGCTCGGTCAGTTCGCCGGCGTGCATCCGCTGGTGGAACGGGTGGCTGCCCCAGTACCGGTGGGCGAGGCCGCGCAGGGCGCCGGTGAATTCCGCCGGGCTCATCGGGTGCACAGTGGACATTCGCATACTCCGGGATTCACTGAGCGGTACGGTTTTCCGGGCGGACGGGACCGCGAGCGAACCGGCCCCGTCCGGCGGGTCACTCCTCCCGGCGGGCCGCGTAAGCGGTGACCTCCATCGGCGTTTCGTACTCGACGAAGTCGGGCGCGGTCCACATTTCGGCGGTTTCAGGCATGAGGAAACTCGCTTTCCTTCGGTGGTGCACCGGTGAGCGGGGCAGGCGTCCCGCCGCGAACGCCGTCACCCTAAAAGCGCAAGGCGGCCGGTCGCCAGAGGCGCGGGCCGATTTCTCGCCGACTTTGTAAATATTCCTTCCGATGGCGCAGCGGCGGTCACTCTCGGGCGTCGGCGCCCCTTGTCCGCCCGACAGATTCCCCGCGGGCGCGCGACAACCTCCTGATGCCGCTTGACATCGGACCCGCGGGCAACCGAATAATAGGGTTCAAGCGCGGTTGACAACGTTGTCAGTGAGAGGCTTCGGGAGCGACGTGACCCAGGTGAATCGCAGGCGTTTCCTGTCCGGCGGCATGGCTGTCGCAGGCGGTGGTGTGCTCGGCGCGTTCGGACTGTCCGGTACCGCCGCGGCAGCTCCGGAGGCCCGACCATACCAAGCGAGCGGCGAAATCGGCACTGGATGGACATTCGCGGCGGCGGACGACACCACCGCGGGCAGCGCACTGTCCAGCGCCCAGAACATCGCCGGCCTGAAGCCAGCCATCGTCCCGGGAACGCCGCTCACCAGCATGATCGCCAACGGCGAGTACCCCGACCCGCTGTACGGCCACATCGTGACGGACACCGTCCCGGACACCCTCAAGGACACCGCCTACTGGTACCGGGTCGCGTTCCGCGTGCCGAAACTCGTTCCCGGCCAGCGGTTCTGGCTGCAGTTCGACGGAATCAACTACCTGGGAACAGTCTGGCTCAACGGCGCCAAGCTGGGCACGGTCGAAGGCGCGTTCAAGCGCGCAGTCTTCGAAGCCACCGACATCATGGCGAAGGCGAGCGGCACGGTTTGGCTGGCAGTGCTGGTCGGAAAACTCGACTACACCGACCCGCCCGCGCTGCCGAGCTACACCAGCGGCGTGACGCGCGGCGGCCGCAACGGCGGCCCGACCGGGATCACCCTGAAGAACGGCCCGACCTTCTTCTGCACCGCTGGCTGGGACTGGCTGCCCACCATCCCCGACCGCGACCTGGGAATCTGGCAGCCAGTCACCTGGCGCACCACCGGTCCCGTCCGGCTGGCCGACGTGCAAGTCACCTCCACACTGTCGCAGGATTTGCGCACGGCAGACGTCGCAGTCGAACTAGCCCTGGACAGCGCCACTGCGAAGTCCGTAGTGCTGAAGGGATCGCTGGCCGGACGAGAGTTCCGGCGAACGGTCAACGTCCCGGCAGGCGCGTCATCGATCACGCTGACGTCGAAAGACCTCGCCTGCCTGCGGCTGGACGAACCGAAACTGTGGTGGCCCAACGGCTACGGCGACCCATACCGCTACCGACTGGCTGTCAGCGTCGAATCCGGCGGGCAGGTCCACGACGAACGAACGGTGGACTTCGGAATCCGGCGAATCGAGTACACGACCCCCATGCGTTCCCCGTCCGGTGCGGTGACCGACTGCCTGGCGATCACCGTGAACAACCAGCCAATCCTGGTGATGGGCGGCAACTGGGGATTGGACGAAGCGCTCAAACGGATCCCGAGGGAGCGGTTGCGAGCGCAGGTGCGCCTGCACCACGACGCCAACCTCAACCTGATCCGGAACTGGAACGGCCAGAGCAGCACCGAGGACTTCTTCGATGCCTGCGACGAGTACGGCATCCTGGTCTGGCAGGACTTCTTCTGCTCGACCGAGGGCCCGCCCGCGGAGAACACCGCTCGCGACCTGGCGAACATCCGCGACTGCATCGTGCGATTCCGCAACCACCCGTCGATCCTCCTCTGGTGCGGCGGCAACGAGGGCCCGCCTCCGCAACCGCTGATCGACGGCCTGGACGCGCTGGTCGCCGAATTGGACCCGCAACGCGTCGCGCTGACCAGTTCGGCCGGAGACACCGGGGCGAACCCGATCGACGGCTACCGGTCCGGCGGTCCGTACCACTGGGTCCCGCCCGCCAAGCACTTTTCGCTCAACGACGGCACACAGTGGCCGCCGTTCCACAACGAGGTCGGCTCGTACTCGATCCCGACGCTGGAGTTCATGCGGAAGATGCTGCCGGAGTCGTCGTGGGAGCACCCGGACGATTTCTGGGCCGACCGGGACGTGAACGGCAACGGGGGCAATGGCGGCGGAGCAGGCTACCTCCGTCTGACAGCCGAACGGTACGGGGAAGTGCGGAACCTGCCGGACTTCGCCCGCAAGTCGCAGCTGATGAACTACGAATGCATCAAGGCGATTTACGAGGCCCCCGTGGCGAATATGCGCAGCGCCGGGCCGTACCCGCGCACCGGGGTCATCATGTGGATGACCAATCCCGCGCAACCGAGCTTCGTCTGGCAAATGTACAGCCACGATTTAGAGGCGCATTCGTCGTATTACGCGGTCCAGCACGCCTGTCGGCGGCTGAATGTGGTCCTGGACGCGAAATCGTTGGACGTCGTGGTGGCGAACCATGGCCGATCGCCAGTGCGGGGCCGGGCCGAGGTCACGCTCTACGGCCTGGACGGCGTGGAGATCAGCCGCGACTCGTTCGGGGTGGATGCGGGAGCTTCTGATCGGACTGTGGTCGGCAACATTGCGGGTCGGTTGAAGGATGCTCCGTCGGAGATCGTCTTTGTTCGGATGGTGCTCAAGGACTCCCGAGGTTCGGAGATAATGCGGAACTTCTATTGGGCAGAGAATCCCGCGAGGGCGGCAGGATTCGCCGGACTGGACGAAATGCCCGCAGCCGCTGTTTCGGTGATCGCCGGAGTTTCACGGGGAAGGGACGGCACCGAGGTGGCTGTCGATGTGCGCAACGTCGGGGAGTCTGTGGCGTTGATGGTGCATTTGCAGGTATACGACGTTCGGACCGGCGAACGGGTTTTGCCAGCCACTTTCAGCGACAACTATCTGAATTTGGTCGCCGGAGAAGCGACAACCGTGAGGGCTGAACTGGACAGCGAGCAGGCTCGGCGGCATCCGAACCTCGGGATCCGGGTCGACGGATGGAAGATCGACCAGCGAGCGTCCCGATTGCAAGGACGCGGCGCAGCGGTGACGTTCAATCACCAGGCGCTGGACACGCATCCCGCGGCGCCCACGTTCGAGCGCTGAGCCGAAGCATCACCCGCGCGAACTCCGCTCCGGAGCGGCAAGGATCGCTTCCAGCAACCCGGGAAACCGCCGCTGCACCTCATCCGTCCGAACATGCACGATCCGCCGCCGCCCCTCGGCGACAGTCCGCGTCAGCCCGGCCTCGCGCAGCACCCGATAGTGATGCGAGATCGTCGGATTGCTCAACCCCAGCCCGGCTTTCTCCACCAATGTCGCACAGTCGATCGGGCCCCCAGCCTGATACATCGCCCGCAAAATTGCCCGCCTCCCGGGGTCGGCGAGAGCACTGAGGATGACCGTCAAGTCGAACGACTCGACCACCGGCTCAGGCAACGTCCGCGACACGGGCAGGTCTCCTCCCACACTTTGACCGTCATCGAATCATAGTCTACGGTCCATCGATGTGACGATTCGACAATCATCGAATAGTGTGCGCCTGGTGATCCTGGCGGTGGGCACGTTCGTGCTCGGGGCGGACGGGTTCGTGCTGCCCGGGCTGCTCTCGGACATCTCCCGGGACCTGTCGGTGAGCGTGGCGACAGCAGGCCAGCTCACCACGGTCTTCGCGGTCGCCTACGCGGTCGGGTCGCCGGTGATCGCAACGCTCGCGGGCCGAGCGGACCGCAGGCTCGTCATCGGAGCGGGAATGGCGGCGTTCCTGGCCGGCATGGTCCTGCAAGCAGCGGGCCCCACCTTCGGCATCGTCCTGACCGGTCGAGTAATCGCGGCACTAGGAGCAGCCGCGTTCCAAGCCAACGCCTTCGCGGTGGCAGGCGTACTAGCACCACCGGAACGACGAGCAAGAGCATTCGCAGTGATCGGCGCAGGCTCCAGCCTCGCCGCAGTCTTAGGCGTCCCACTCGGCCTCCTGATCGGTCAGGCCTGGGGCTGGCGCGGCACGTTGTGGACGATCGCGGTGCTGGCCGCGGTCGCGGCGGTGCTGGCCGGGGTGTTCGTCCCGTCGATGACGTTGCCGGCGACAACGATGCGTGACCGGGTCGCGGTACTGGTCAATCCCCGCGTCCTCACGCTTCTCGCGGTAAGCGCGTTGGTGTTGGCGCCGTCGTTCTTGCTGATGGCGTACGCCTCGGCGGTGGTGGGGATCAGCTCCCCGGGCAACGCGACCGCGATCCTGCTGGCCCTCCTGGCCAACGGAGCGGGCTTCTTCCTCGGCAACAGACTCGTCGGCCGGATCACCGATCGATTCGCTTCATTACGGGTGATCGCGACCGGGCTAGGAGTCGTAGCAGCGGCCGCGGCATCGCTGTCGACAGTCCAACGCTGGTTCGTCCCCACCCTCGGCATCCTGTTCCTGCTCGGCATCCTGGGCTCGATCCTGTTCATCCCGCAACAAACCCGGGTCTACGCAGCAGGCGGAGACGCGGCAGCAGTAGCACTGAGCCTCAACGGCTCCATGAACTACGTCGGAACCGCGATCGGCGCAGGGCTCGGCGGACTCGTACTGGCGAACGCCGGAGCAAACTGGCTGGGACCCGCAGCAGCACTCCTGGCCGCCCTGGTGCTGGCCGTCACCCTGGCCACCGCCCCCGAGCGACAGCGGCCGAAGCCGGCCGCCGCGGCACCGTAAACGTCCAGTGTGGACAGACCGGAGGACGGCGGGTTGCCGTGTCCGCGGTACTGGCGGATGATGGGCGGCCAGTCCCCGTCCCGTTCCACCGCAGCCCCGGAGGCACGCGATCGCCGGCAACGCCGCCGAACCCGGGCGCACGGTCCTCAGCCGCGCGTTCGCGGTGCTGGATTCCTTCCTGTCCGGCCGACCCGAGCAGACTCACGGCGAGATCACCCGGGCGACCGGGCTCGCGCCCGCCACGGTGCATCGCCTGCTGGCCGAGCTGACCGGCTGGGGCGCGCTGGAGCGCACCGGCAGGGGCCGGTACCGGATCGGGCTTCGGCTGTGGCAGCTCGGGGCGCAGGCTCCGGGCGGGCGGGAGCTGCGGGACGTCGCGCTGCCGTTCCTGCAGGACCTGCTCCAGGTGACGCACGAGGTCGTGCACCTGGTGGTCCTCGACGGGGACCGCGCGCTGTATCTGGAAAAGCTCGAGGCGCATCCGGACGTCGTCGTCACCTCGCGGGTCGGCTTGCGGCTGCCGTTGCACGCGGCGGGGCCGGGCAAGGTGCTGCTCGCGCACGCGCCGCCGGAATGCCTCGAAAGCATTCTGGCCACCGGGCTGGAGCGGCGGGCGAGCGGGACGATCACGGATCCGGCGCGGCTGCGCCAGGTGCTGGCGGAGGTCCGGCTGCAGGGATTCTGCATCTCCCGCAACGAAATGACCGAGGGCGCGTCGTCGGTCGCGGCTCCGGTGCGCGGGCCGGGCGGCCAGGTCGTGGCGGCGATTTCCGTGGTGGTGCCGAGTTGCACCCCGAATCTGTCGCCGCTCGTGCCGGTGGTCCGGATGGCGGCGCTGGGGGTCACGCGGGCATTGCAAGGCTGAGGAACTTTTCCGCTGAGTGGAAGAGGGGCTGGGCGGCCCGGAGCCGGGCCGGGAGACTCCGGACCCACCCGCTCGCACTGCCCGAGGAGAAGTCCGTGAGCCCTGCCCCGACCGTTCGCGACGCCGCGTTCGACGTGCTGCGCCGGTTCGGCGCCACGACGGTGTTCGCCAATCCCGGGTCGACCGAGATCGCGCTGCTCACCGACCTGCCCGACGACCTCGAGTTCGTGCTGGCGCTGCACGAGGGTTCGGTGGTCGGGATGGCGACCGGCTGGGCGCTCGCGAACGACCGGCCCGCGGTCGCGATCCTGCACACCACCGCGGGGCTCGGGAACGCTGTCGGCGCGCTCGCGACCGCCCGGGTCAACCGCGCGCCGCTGGTCGTGCTCGTCGGGCAGCAGGACCGCCGCCACCTCGCGCTGGAGCCGTTCCTCACCGGCCATCGGCTCGACGACCTCGCTCGCCCCGCGCCGGTGTGGATCGCGGAACCGCCGCGCGCGCAGGACGTTCCGGGCGCGCTGGCCCGCGCCTGGCACGAGGCGCGCGAGCACCGCGGCCCGGCGCTGGTGATCGTGCCGATGGACGACTGGTCGGAACCGGCGGCCGTGGACGAACCGCTGCCCGCCCCGGCCAAGCTGATCCGCGCGAACGCCGCAGAGCCCGCGGTGCTGGCCGAGCTGGCGGAATTCCTCAGTACCGCAAGCAATCCGGTGCTCGTCGCGGGCGCCGGCGCGGACGACGCCGAGTCGTGGCGCGGGCTGACCGCGCTGGCGGAGAAGCTCGCCTGCCCGGTGTGGCAGGAGGCGTTCGGCGCCCGCGCCGGATTCCCGCAGGACCACCCGCAGTTCGCCGGGCATCTGCCGCCGGGCCGGGAAGAACTGCGGAAAGCGTTGTCCGGCCACGACGCCGTGCTCTCGGTCGGCGCGCCGGTTTTCCGGCAGTACCCCCGGGAACCGGGACAGCTGACCGAGCCGGACACGCGCGTCGCGGTGGTCACCGACGATCCGAACGAAGCGCACCGCAGCCCGGTCGACCTTGCCGTGCTGGCGCGGCCGTCGGCGGTGTGCGGTCCGTTGGCGGAGCTGATTCCGGCGCGGGAAGCGCGCCCGGAAAAGATCGGCCGGACGGTCGAATTGCCTGGTGCGCCGGAGGACGGCGCGCCGCTGGCGCCGGAGCACGTATTCGGTTTGCTCGCGCGTCAGTTGCCCAAAGACACCGTGCTGGTCGAGGAATCGCCGTCGAGCCGTCCGTTGCTGCACGCGTACGTCCCGGCGCGCGAGCCGCTCGGATTCCTCAGCGCGGCCATGGGCGGCCTCGGATTCGGTATTCCGGCGGCGATCGGGCTGCGGATGGGCGGACTCAAGCGGCCGGTGGTCGCGGTGATCGGGGACGGCTCGTCGCTGTACTCGATCCAGGCATTGTGGAGCGCCGCGCATTACGGGGCCGGCGTACTGGTGATCGTGCTGTCCAACGGCGGCTACGCGATCATGGACAAACTCGCCGCGCGGCACGGCGAACGGACGGCCGGCGGCGGCAAAGCGCCGTGGCCCGGGTTCGACGCGGTCAGCGTGAGCGGGCTCGCGAAGTCGCTCGGCTGCTCGGCGCGGCGCGCGGAAACCTACGAGGAACTGGAGTCAGTGGTGAACGAGGTGCTGCCGACCCTGGCCGCGCGCACGGAGCCGCTGGTGCTGGAAGTGGCGGTGAAGGCATGACGTTGCTCGGAAACGACTGGCAGGGCCGGATCTTCTCCGGCGGCTGGATCCCCGGCGCCGGCGGCGAATACGACGCGGTCGAGCCCGCTACCGGGGCGACGCTGGCCCGGGTCGGCGCGGCGGCTCCGGAGGACGTCGCCAAGGCAGCGGCGGCCGCGCGGGAAGCGCAGCGGGAGTGGGCCGCTCGGCCGTACGACCAGCGGGCGCGCGTATTGCGCCAGGCTGCCTGGCTTTTCGAGGACCATGGCGACGAGATCGACGAGTGGCTCATCCGGGAATCCGGTGCCACGCGGGGGTTCGCGCAGTTCCAGACTCGCGCGGTCGCGGCGGAGGAATGCCACGAAGCCGCCGCGCTCGCCGCTCATCCGTACGGGGAACTGCTGCGGTCCAGCCAGCCTCGGCTGTCGATGGCGCGCCGGGTTCCGGCCGGAGTGGTCGGCGTGATCTCGCCGTTCAACGCGCCGATCATCCTGTCCATCCGCGCGATCGCGCCCGCCTTGGCGCTCGGCAACGCGGTACTGGCGAAGCCCGATCCGCGCACCGCGGTGTGCGGCGGCGTCGTGCTCGCCCGGATCTTCGAGGAAGCCGGGCTGCCGGAAGGTCTGTTCCACCTGCTGCCCGGCGGCGCGGACGTCGGTGCGGCGCTGGTCGAGGATCCGCTGGTGCGCGTGATCGCGTTCACCGGTTCGACGAACGCGGGCCGCCGGATCGCCGCCGCCGCGGGGGAGCGGCTCAAGCGCGTGCACCTCGAACTCGGCGGCAACTCGGCGCTGGTCGTCCTCGCGGACGCGGACGTCGAGCAGGCCGCGTCGGTCGGCGCGTTCGGTTCGTTCAACCACTCCGGGCAGATCTGCATGGCGACCGGACGCCACCTGGTCGCCGCGGAAATCGCCGACGACTACGCGGCCGCGCTCGCTGAGCACGCGGCCAAGCTGACCGTCGGAAATCCGGCGAACGGCGACGTCGCCCTCGGCCCGCTCATCGACGCCGGGCAGCGCGACCGCGTGCACTCGGTGGTCACCGGCAGCGCCGAGGCAGGCGCGAAGATCGCCACAGGCGGCACCTACGAGGACCTCTTCTACCGCCCGACCGTCCTCACCGACGTCCCGCTCGCCGCGCCCGCGTACGCCCAGGAGGTGTTCGGCCCGGTCGCGCCGGTCGTGCCGTTTTCCACAGTGGACGAAGCAGTCCGCCTGGCTAGCGGTACCGAGTACGGCCTGTCGCTGGGCATCCTGACCCGGGACGCCGCACGGGGGCTGGCGCTGGCCGAGCGGATCCCGTCCGGTCTGGTGCACGTCAACGACCAGACGGTCAACGACGAGGCCCTCGCGCCGTTCGGCGGGGTGGGGGATTCGGGAACCGGCTCCCGGCACGGCGGCGCGCAGGCCAACCTGGAGGCGTTCACCGAAACCCAGTGGGTCACCGTGCGCGGCGACCTTCCGCAGTACCCGTTCTAACCGCAGTATCCGCCCAGGTCCCCTCCGACGACGCAGGTGATGACATGACGGTCTCGACTGATCCCCGGGCGCGCCACGCCCGCTGGGTGGCCCCGCTGTGCTGGACGGCGGTGGCGCTCGAAGGGTTCGACCTGGTGGTGCTGGGCGTCGTGCTGCCCGCGCTGCTCAAGGACAAAGCGTGGGGGCTCGACCCCAACACGGCGTCGCTGATCTCCGCGGTCGGGTTGCTGGGCGTGGCCGTCGGCGCGTTCGCGATCGGCCCGCTCAGCGACCTCTTCGGCCGCCGCGGGATGATGCTGCTGACGGTGATCAGCTTCTCGGTCTGCACGCTGCTCTGCGCGTTCGCGAACGGCCCGTGGCTGTTCGGCGTGCTGCGGTTCCTGGCCGGGCTCGGGCTCGGCGGCGTGCTGCCGACCGCGCTGGCGCTGATCACCGAGTACGCGCGGATCGGCCGCGGCGGCAGCGCGACCACTGTGCTGATGACCGGCTACCACGTCGGCGCGGTGCTCACCGCGCTGCTGGGAATCCTGGTGCTGCAACGGTTCGGCTGGCAGTGGATGTTCGTCATCGGGGCCGCGCCCGCGCTGATCCTGGTGCCGCTCATGGTGAAGTTCCTGCCCGAGTCGAAGGCGCTGGAGCGGGCGAAGGAAGCCCGGCGGAACCGCAACCCGCTCGGCGTCCTGTTCCGGCACGGCTACGGGCGCGCGACGATCGCGTTCTGGGTGACGTCGTTCATGGGACTGCTGCTGGTGTACGGCCTGAACACGTGGCTGCCGCAGATCATGCGCGCGGCGGGCTACGAACTCGGTGCGGCGCTGGCGCTGCTGCTGGTGCTGAACGTGGGCGCGGTCATCGGCCTGCTGGTCGGCGGCCGGGTGGCGGACAAGATCGGCTACCGCCGTTCCGTGATCGTGTGGTTCGCCGCGGCCGCGGTGTTCCTGGCGCTGCTGAGCATCAAGCTGCCCGGCGCGAGCGTGTACGTCGGCGTGCTGCTGGCGGGGATCTTCACCTTCAGTTCGCAGGTGCTGGTCTACGTCTACATCGCCCGCGTGTACCCCGCCGAAGCCCGCGGCACCGGCCTCGGCGCGGCAAGCGGGATCGGGCGGTTCGGCGCGATGTCCGGGCCGTTGGTGACCGGACTGCTGCTGTCGGCGGGGCTGGCTTATCCGTGGGGCTTCTACCTGTTCGCGGTGGTGGCGGTGATCGGCGCGTTGGCGATCGCGGCGGTGAACCGGGATCCGGCGCCGGACGTTCCGGCACCGGACGTTCCGGCACCGGAACCGGAGACGGTCCCGGCTCCGGAGATGGAAGGCTGACCGGCGGAAGCCGCTGCGCGCCAAGGAGGTCTCTGCCTGACGGTGCCGGATTCACCGCTCCCGGCTGCGGACCGGTCTGCTGGGCTCACCCGTCAGACCGGCCGATCGCCGCCGCGTCGGCCGAACCGGAGTGGCCGACCTGGCGCGCCTGACCTCCCGGACGCCGCCGATCTCGTCGCGGCGGTGTGAGCCTGCCCGCGACGACGCGGCTATCCGCGCGTCTCGGCCACCGCCTTCACCTGCTCGTTCCGGATCCGGATCAGCTTCGGCAGATACCGGTTCAGCGCAACGGCTTCCGCGGTCCGCCCGAGCCAGCCCAGCGGCGCGGCGAAGTCGACGGTGTCGCGCATCAGCGTGCCGCCGTTGCCGTCCGGCTCGAACCGGTGCTCGTGCCGCCACCGCCGGAACGGCCCGCGCACCTGCTCGTCGACGAACCGCCCGGGCGGTTCGTGCACGCTGATCAGCGAGGTCATCTGCCACCGCAGGCCGAAGTGCCGCGCCTGCCAGGTGACCGTGTCGCCGAGCCGCATCCGGCCGGACCGGACGCCGCCGACGACGCGTTCGCCGGAACCGGACCTCGATTCCAGGTGGATTTCGATCTCCAGCGATACCTCGAACGCGCACTGCGGCGGCGCGGCGATCGCGGTGCACACCTCGAAACGCGTCATGGGAAGAAACTCTAGGACGTTCACCCGGCGGTGGTTTAGGCGATGCGGTCGCTGTCGGTGTCGTAGTCGAAGAGTTCGGCGTACCGCCCCCAGTCGATCGCCGTGTCCAGTTGCTGCCGGGCGTCGGTGGCGGAGAAGCCGCGGCGGAGGAGGTCAAGGAAGAATTCCGCCCGCAAAGTGCCATCCGAGCTGGCCGTGAGCGCGTTGACGATCGTGCGCACCAGCGGCGCCCGGTCGCGGACCTGACCGGCGAAAATCTTCTTGCTGGTCTGGATGTCCGCGGTCGTGAAGGCGGTGCCGACCGGCGTCAGGTGCAGGTCTCCGCCCGCCACGAAGAGGAGGTCCAGCAGGGCGGCGGCGTCCACGAGCGGCAGCAGGTCGTCGACCTCGAAGCTCAGCTCGGCGGCGAGATCCGGCAGGTCGGCGTGCCCGCCGCGGGCGTGCACCAGCTCAACGAGCCCGGCGAGCCCGCCGACCGACGCGTGCGGCAGCGGCCGTGCGGTCGGCGTGGCCTGAGCGGGTTCGACGGCCGCCGGGTCGCGGCCGGTGAGCAGGTCGTAGAGCCGGTCGACCAGCGCGGCGAACGCGGGAGACTTGCGGTTGCGCGGCCGGGCTAGGTCGACTTCCACTTCCGCGCGCAGGTTTCCAGGGTTCGAACCGAGGACGAGAACGCGGTCCGCGAGCAGCACCGCCTCCTCGATGTTGTGCGTGACGATGCAGACCGCCTTCGTCGGGAAATCGTCGCGCTGCCACAGGCTCATCAGCTCGGTGCGCAGGTTCTCCGCGGTCAGCACGTCGAGCGCGGAGAACGGCTCGTCCATCAGCAGCACGTCCGGTTCGAGCACGAGCGCGCGGGCGAACCCGACGCGCTGCCGCATTCCGCCGGAAAGCTCCTTGGGATAAGCGGATTCGAAGCCGTCGAGGCCGATCAGGTCGATCGCCTGCAGTGCGCGGTCCCGGCGGGCTCTCGGCGGGATCCCGCGCGCGGCGAGGCCGAGTTCGACGTTGTCCTGCACGGTCAGCCACGGCATCAGCGCGAAGGTCTGGAACACCATCGCGGTGCCGGGATTAGCTCCGTCGAGTTCGTCGCCGCGATAGCGCACAGTGCCGCGCGTCGGGCCGATCAGTCCGGCGATCGTGCGCAGCAGCGTCGATTTCCCGGAGCCGGACCGGCCGAGCAGCGCGACGATCTCGCCCGCGCGCAGGTCGAGGGTGATGTCGTCGAGGACGCGCAGTTCGTCGCCCGCCGAACCGGGGAAGCTTTTGCTGACCTGCTCGACGGACACGAGGACTTCGGACATGAGGATGCCTTTCAGGAGAGGGAGAACCGACGCTCGGCGAGGCGGTACAGCCGCCGCCAGAAGAGCCGGTTGAGGCCGACGACGTACAGGCTCATCACCGCGACGCCGAGCAGGATCCGCCCGGAGTCGCCGGAGCCGGTCGCGTCGGCGATGTACGCGCCGAGTCCGGTCGCGGTGAGCGTGACCCCGTTGTAGGACACGATTTCCGCGACGATGGAGGCGTTCCACGCACCGCCCGCCGCGGTGATCCCGCCGGTCACGTAGCTCGGGAAAATCGCGGGCAGCACGAGGCGGCGCCACCACAAAGCCCGGGGCAGCCGCAGGTTCGCGGCGGCCTCGCGCAGGTCGTGCGGGATGGCCGAGGCTCCCGCGATGACGTTGAAGAGGATGTACCACTGCGCGCCGAGGCTCATCAGCAGGATGCCGCCCCAGTCCAGGGAAATCCCGGTCGCCACGAGCACGGCGGTGATCAGCGGGAACAGGAAGTTCGCCGGGAACGAAGCGAGCACCTGCACCACCGGCTGGGCGAGCCGCGACACGCGCGGGTTCATCCCGATCCACACGCCGATCGGTACCCACACGAGCGTCCCGACGACCACCAGCGTCACCACTCGCGCGAAGGTGATCAGGCCGAGCAGGAGCACGTGGCCGATCTCGCCGTACCCGGTGGTCTCGCCGATGAACAGCACCGCGCGCACCGTGCCGTAGAGGATCAGCCCGAAGACCACGACGCTGAACACGATGTCCGCGGCGCGCCTGCGGGCGGGGGAGAACCGCAGCGGATACTCGGCGAGCCCGAAGACCGCCAGCGCGCGGTCGAGCGGGAACACCAGCTTGCCGAGCACCCGGCCGAGCAGCGTCGGGATCCTCGATCGGCGCAGCAGGTCGAGCACGAGGCTGCGGGGTGCTTCGGCGGCTTCGGAGTTCTCGATTCGGAACCGTTCCGACCACGCGGTGAGCGGTCGCCAGAACAGCACGTTCACGCCGACGACCAGGACCACCATCACACCGACGGCCAGCAGCACCTTGCCGAGGTCGCCGTCTGCGGAGGCGGTCGCGACGTACGCGCCGATGCCGGGCAGCGCGAACTTCTGGTTGTTCACGCTGAGCGCCTCGGACGCGGTGAGGAAGAACCAGCCGCCGCCGAAGCTCATCATCCCGTTCCAGACCAGCGGGATCATGCCGCTCGGCACGTCGACGCGCCAGAACCGTTGCCAGCGCGACAGCCTCAGCAGCCGTGACGCCTCATCGAGGTCGCGCGGTTGCGACACCAGCGAATGGTGGAACGCGAACGTCATGTTCCACGCCTGCGCGGTGAAGATCGCGAAGATCGACGCGCATTCCAGGCCGAGCTGCGAACCGGGGAACAGTGCGATGAACCCGGTGATCGTCACCGACAGGAACCCGAGCACCGGCACGGACTGCAGGATGTCGAGCGCGGGCAGCAGGATCTTTTCGGTGCGCCGCAGCCGGGCGGCCGCGGTCGCGTAGCCGAACGTGAATCCAATCGACAACACAAGCGCGACGAACATCCGCAGCAGCGAACGTCCGGCGTAGTAAGGAAGTTCGGCCGGATCAGTGGACACTGTGGACGGTGCGGTCGCCGGAGTCCACGCCGTGGCGGCACCGTGCGCGAGCCGCACGATCAGCCACAACGCGGCCGCGGCGCCGAGGAAGACCGCCACGTCGGCGATCGTGCGGCGGGGCCGGACGAGCGCGCCGCGGGTGGGGAAGGTACGCAGCATGGTCTAGTTCTCGCTGTCCTGCTCGGTGTAGGAGAGTTCGGCCTGCCAGCGCACGCTGGTCACCGACGGCTCCATGGACAGCCGGCTGACCGCCGACTCCATCTGCTTGTCGTCGCGCTGATCGGCGGACAGTTCGGCCCGCACCTGCACCTGCCCGGCGGTGTCGGTATTGGTGCTGGTGACCGATTGCAGCGCGAAGTCCGTACGCGCCAACGCCTGCACCAGCAACGCGCGGACGTGCGCTTCCGCATCGTCCTTGGTCACCGCCAGGAAGGTGTACGACGTCGGGGTTTCGCGGCCGGTCGCCGGACGGCGGTCGACTACCCGGCCGAGCGGGCGCAGTGCGATGTTCACGGCCATCACCACCGCGGTGCCCGCGCCCGCCGCCGTGTACAGCCCGGCTCCGGCCAGCGCACCCACCGCGGCGGAACACCACAGCGTCGCCGCGGTGTTGAGCCCGCGCACGGTCAACCCTTCGCGCAGAATGACGCCCGCGCCGAGAAAACCGATTCCGGAAACAATTTGCGCGGCGACCCGGGTGGGATCGGCGCTCGCTCCGCTGAATCCGTGCGCGGACAGCAGGACGAACAGCGTCGACCCGGCCGCGACCAGGGCGTTCGTCCGCAGTCCCGCCATCCGGGCGCGGTATTGGCGTTCAAATCCGATTACTGTGCCGAGGCCTACGCCGGTGCCAAGGCGCAGCAGCATCTCCGCAGTCGTCATCTGCGCTCCCACTGGTTGTTGCGAAAAGTTCAGAAAAGGGTTGGAAAAGCCTCAGGAAAGGACGGTTACCACCACGTACGTTGGCGTGCGTAGCCGCGTTTCGCTACTTGAGCCGCCACCGCGTACCCGGCCAGGACGAGCACCAGCCACAGCAGGTAGCTGGCGGGCAGAGCCTGCATCCGCAACGGACCGGCGAGCGGCGACAGCGGCACCAGCAGGCCGACGAGCGCGGCAGCCGCCGTAGCCAGCACGACCGGACGGCTGGCGCGCAGGGGAGTGCCGCGACCGCGCAGGACCAGCACGACCAGGAGCTGCGAGAGCAGACCCTCGACGAACCAGCCGGTCTGGAACAGCAACGGATCCGCTCCCGCGCCGAAGACGTGCCACAGCACCGCGAACGTCGCGAGGTCGAACAGCGACGACAGCAGGCCGAAGATCAGCATGAAGCCGGTCAGCCCTCGAGCGTCCCAGCGGCGCGGCTTGCTGAGGTACTCGTCGTCCACCCGGTCCCAGGCCAGCGCGAGCTGAGCCAGGTCGTAGAGCAGGTTCGACACCACGAGCTGGATCGGCAGGATGGGCAGGAACGGCAGGAACGCGCTGGCCGCGAGCACCGAGAGCACGTTGCCGAAGTTCGACGCGGCGGTGATGTTGACATACTTCAGCGTGTTGCCGAGCGTCCTCCGTCCTTCGGCCACGCCGCGAGCGAGCACGCCGAGGTCGCGCTCCAGCAGCACCAGATCGGCGGCGTCCTTGGCGGCGTCGGTCGCGGTGTCCGGCGCGATCCCGACGTCTGCGGTGCGCAACGCGGTCACGTCGTTGACGCCGTCGCCGACAAAGCCGACCGCGCGGCCGTTCTCCCGCAACGCGGTGACGACGCGGGCTTTGTGCGCAGGCGTGAGCTTCGCGAAGACGGTGGTTTCCTTGACAACCTCGCGCAATTCGGCGTCGCCGGTCGCTTCGACCTGGCGGCCGAGCACGACCTCGCCGACCGGAATGCCCGCCGAATCCGCGACGCGCGCGGCGACATGCCGGTTGTCCCCGGTCAGCACTTTCAGCGCGACGCCTTGCTCGCCAAGGGTTTTCACCGCGTTCACGACGCCGTCGCGGACCGGGTCGACGAATCCCACGAAACCGACGAGGATCATTTCGTTCTCGTCAGTTTCGTCAAATCCGTCGAGCCGGGCGTCGACTTCCCTCGCGGCGACGGCGAGCACTCGCATGCCGTGTTCGGCGTACGCGCGCACCAGTTCGTCCGCGCCGATCCGGGCGGCGTCGTCGAATTCGGTGACGACCCCGTCGCGGCGCGCGTAGCTGCAACGCGGCAGGATCTCGTCCGGGTCGCCCTTGCTGATCAGCAGGTGCTCGCTGCCGCGCCGGACGACGACGCTGGCCCGGCGGCGCGCGTGGTCGAAGCCGATCTCGGCGACGCCGGTGAACAGCGCGTCGGTGACCAGGTCGTCCTCGCCGTCGAACAGGGTCTCGATGGCCTCGTCCAGCCGGTCGTGCCGGTCGGTCTGGAACCGCACCGCCAGCCCGGCGTACTCGGCCGCTTCGCCGTCCGGGCTGCCGGAGTAGTCGACGCTGTGCGCGTACGCGATCCGGTCCTCGGTGAGCGTGCCGGTCTTGTCGACGCAGAGCACGTCCATCGCGGCGAGGTCTTGAATAGCGTTGAGCCGCTTGACAATCACCTGCCGCCGGGACAGCGCCGCCGCGCCGCGGGCGAGGTTCGTCGTGACGATGACCGGCAGCATTTCCGGGGTGAGACCGACCGCGACGGCGACCGCGAACATCCCGGCCTGCGCCCAGTCGCCGGTGACCGTGCCGTTGACCACCAGCACGATCGGCACCATCACGAGCATGAACCGCACGAGCGTCCACCCGACGCGGCGCACCCCGGCGTCGAAGCTGGATTCCGCGCGCGGCTCGGCGGATTGCTGGGCCAGCGCGCCGAAGTAGGTGTCGCTGCCAGTTGCCGCAACGACCGCGGTGGCCGTCCCGCCGACCACCGACGTACCCGCGAACCCGAGCGCGGGCGTCTCGACGAGTTCGTGCTCCTCGTGCTTGCCCGGCTGAGGCGCCCGCTTCGCAACGGGCAGCGCTTCGCCAGAGAGCGCCGACTGGTCGACCACAAAGTCTTTAGCAGCAACAATGCGGACGTCCGCCGGGATTACGTCACCAGGCCCGAGCAGCACGACGTCCCCCGGCACGAGGTCTGCCGTGGGCACCTCGCGCTCGCTGCCAGGAAACTCCGCCGCCGCGCGCCGACGCACGGTGACGGTGGTGGTGATCTGGTCGCGAACCGCACTGATCGCACGCTCGGACCGCGCGTGCTGCCAGTAGCGGAGACCGATGCTGAGCACGACCATCACACCGACGGTCACCGCGCCGCGAATGTCGCCGACACCAGCGAACACCACGCCAAGCGCGGTCAGCAACGCCACGAACGGGCTGCGCGCAGCGGCCCAGACGCGGACGGGCGCTCGGATCGTGCCGGCGATGCGATTGTCGCCGAAACGCCGCAAGCGCTCGGCGGCTTCGTTCTCGGTGAGGCCTTTCGGCGAGCTGTCGAGATTCCGGAAGAGAGTGAGCACCGGCGCGTCGCCGTGGGCGCGCAGGTCGGGAAAGCGGGTCATGGTCGTCCCCTCGAGGTCAGCTGGGCGTCAGCGGACCGCGCGGGGTTCTTCCGGACCTAGCTGGCTGCCGGGGTTCCCGCACGGTCGTGCCGACTACTTCCTTCGCCGGTCACCCGGCTCACCTCCTCCGCAAGACTCATCGACCGGCGCCAGCGCGCCGGCCGGGGACCAGTAGAGCGCAGATCACGAAAACAGTCAAACACTTGTGCAACTGATGGGGGCTAAGTCACGCTGGGGGCCCACCCGAGAGGATGTCCGTCGTGTCCACCCCATCCCAGCCCCCGCTGGAACCGCTCCCGGCCGATCTGCTGCAGGACGCGGCCGCGACGTTCGGCCTGCTGTCCGCGACCGTGCGGCTGCACCTGCTCTGGCTGTTGTCGCACGGGGAACGCGACGTCGGCACGCTCGCCGAGGAGACCGGCCAGACCGTGCCGACCGCGAGCCACCACCTGGGCAAACTGAAGCTCGCCGGCCTGGTCCGCGCCCGCCGCGAGGGGAAACGGCAGGTGTACGTGCTCGACGACCCGCACGTTCGGCACATCGTCCAGCTGGCCGTGCAGCACCACCAGGAGCTGTCGGGCGAGGTCCGGCGGAGCAAGGGCGCTTGATCGTTGCCCGACGTAGAGTTGGGCCATGGCCGAGCTGAACTTCTACTTCGATCCGGTGTGCCCGTTCGCGTGGATGACCAGCAAGTGGGTCCGCCAAGTCGCCAGCCAGCGCTCGTACTCGGTGGACTGGCGGTTCATCTCGCTGCGCCTGCTGAACGCGCATCTGGACTACGCGACGCACTTCCCGCCGGAGTACGACGCCTCGCACACGGCGGGCTTGAGGTTGCTCCGCCTGGCGGCGGCGGTGCGCGCCTCGCATGGTCGGGAGGCGGTTGGTCCGCTGTACGAGGTGTTGGGGGAGCAGAACTTCGAGAGCGGTCTTGTCGAGGACACCGCCGCGGCTCGGGCTGCGCACGGCACGCTTTCGGCGGCTTCGGCGGCTCTTTCGCGCGTGGGTCTTGATGTGTCGCTTGCTTCCGCGGTCGATGATTCTCGTTGGGACGCCGAGATCCAGCGGGAGACTGACGAAGCGCTTTCGCTGACTGGCAAGGATGTCGGGACGCCGATCCTGCACTTCCGGCCGCCCGAAGGAGTCGCGTTCTTCGGCCCGGTGATCAGCAGGCTGCCGTCCGATGCGGAGGCGGTGGAACTGTGGGACCACGTGGTCGGATTGGCGAGGTTCGCCGGTTTCGCCGAACTGAAGCGGAGTTTGCGGGAGATGCCGCAACTGCCGTCGTTCGGGGTGGCGGCGGGGGAGACCGGGAAGGAACAGGATTGGCATGGCGGGAGCCGGCGCCTGAAGAAGTAGACAGCGGTACGGTCGAGCGATGGACCTGGATCGGCCGCCTGAGACCACTAAGTGGACGATCCACGGCGAACGCCTTGTCGACGACACCCGGCGCTTGCGGCTGAGCGTCGCGTCGGTCGAACTGCCGGACGGCGTGACCTTCGAGCAGTACGTCATGCGGATGCCGAAGGCGGCGATGATGGTGGTGCTCGACGATCCCGGCGCCTCGGTGTTGATGATGTGGCGGCATCGCTGGATCTTCGACCGGTGGGTGTGGGAACTGCCCGGCGGATACGTCGACCCGGACGAGAACCCCGCGATCACGGCGGCGCGCGAGGTCGAAGAAGAGACAGGGTGGCGACCGCGCACCAGCGAGCCGCTGGCTTCGCTTCAGCCGAACGTCGGCGTAGCGGACAACGAAAACCTGCTGTTCCTGTCCCGGGGCGCGGAGTACATCGGCGGCGACATCGACCTCAACGAGGCGGAGCGCGTGGCGTGGGTGCCGTTGCGGTCTGTGCGCGAGCGGATCGCGAACGGCGAGATCCTCGGTGCGTCCTCGCTGGTCGGTCTGCTCCATGTGATCGCGTTTCCCCCGGCTACGCGCTGACGCGAGGAACTGCTGCTTGGCTGATTGTCCGTGCAGCCAGTGCGTTTCAGGTGTTGGCCCGAGCGGCCGAGCCGTCCTCGGTCACGACATACACCTCGATGCCGAGCAGCGCGCGCACCTTGGCCGGAACCCGCTGCATGTGCCATTCGACCGTGCCCGGTACTCGGACGGCGTATGACCTCTTCGCCTGATTGCCGCCGTGTGCGCTGAGCGTCCGGTCATGATATCTGTGGCTTGCGTTACTCCACTAGCGTTATTTCGCTCCCCGAAGTCGTGAACCTGCAAGACTGGGACTTGACGACAACTCCGGGAGTGTCCATGTCGCGCGACAGCTATCGGACAGTTCGTACACCGGACGGCCTCCGCCTGGCCAGCACCCTCACCGAGCCGGACGGAAGCCCTCGGCGCGCGGTGTTGCTCGTGCAAGGGGCGAGCGTCACCCGCGAGGAAGGCGGCTTCTTCACCCGCCTCGCCCAAGGTCTGGCCGAAGTCGGCATAGCCTCTCTGAGAATCGACCTTCCCGGTCACGGCGAGAGCGAAGGCCGGCAAGAGGATCTCTCGCTTTTCGCGCTGCTCAACGTGATTCGCGGCAGCATCGAGCACTTGTCCAGCGCTGTCCCGGGCGTGCGCACCTCGCTCGCGGCGGCGAGTTTCTCCGGCGGCGTCGCGGCGTGCTACGCGGCCGAGCGGCCGGACGACGTCGAGCGGCTCGTTCTGTTCAACCCCCTCCTCGACTACCGCGGCCGGTTCATCGACGAGAAACCCGCGTGGTCGGCGGACGGCTACCTCGACGACAAGGGCGCCGCCGATCTCAAGGAGCAGGGCTATCTCGGGCACGGGCCGGGGTTCCGGCTCGGGCGCGCCGTGCTGAACGAGGCGTTTTGGTTCGAGGCACGGCAAAACCTGCCCCGCATCACCGCGCCGACGCTCATCGTGCACGGCACCAAGGACACTTTCGTCCCCGTCGAGTCGTCGCGCGCGGCCGACCGGGAGCTGACCTGCGAGCACCGGCTGATCCAGCTCGAAGGCGCGCAGCACGGCTTCGCGGTGCACGACGATCCGAAGTACGCCGATCCGCAAACGCAAGCCTGGCAACGACAGGTGATCCGCGAAGTACAGGAATGGCTTCGATAGCGGTCAGCTGTTGAGCGCCTCGCGCAATTCCCGTACATCGGGACGGTTATGCCACGGCTTGAGCACTCCGACGACCCGCCGGAGTTCTTCTCTCGTGCGGCGGGAGTTCGTTTCCGCCGCGCGATGAGCGGAAGCGAGGCCGGTTTTGGCGGCTTGGTCCGGTTCGCCGGAAAGGGCGAGCGAGTTCGCCATGAGGGACAGGAAGAACCCGTAGTCGCGGCGGGAGAATTGGGTTTCCTTCAACGTCTTCTCGTACAGTTCGACCGACCGCCGCGGCTCGCCCGCTTCGGTGTAGCAGATGGCGGTTTGCATATTCAGAAGAGTCGCGTTGAAGTGCGCGCCCAGCGGCGATTCGATCGGCCCGGCGTCGCCGAGCAGTTTCCACGCGACGTCGAGTTTCCGGTTCACCTGGTCGGCCGACGCGCCGAGCATCGCTTCCGCGCGGGCTTCCTGCTGGGCGGCCTCGGCCTGGAGCCGATGGGGCAGCGACCAGGGGCCCTTGCGCACCGCCCGGGTGAGGATGAGCATCCGCCGCGGGTCGCGTTCGTCGTAGGCGACCTGGGCTTTTTTGAGCAGAATGTAGCCCTGCATCGTGTTGTCGCCCGCCGCCTGCGCCCATTCCATCGCGCGGTCGTGCCAGTACAGCGAGTCTTCCATCTGCCGCCGGTCCCGATAAAGCCATCCGGCGAACTCCGCGCCCTCGGAACCGATTTGCAGCAGGTCCCGCTGATCGTCGGCGGTCGCGTCGCGGGCGATGCGGTCGATGATGTCCAGCACGCCGAGCGTCATCGGAAGCGTTTTGGCCGGACCGCGTTCGCCGTCCTCGTATTTGTACTGGTCGAGCTGTCTGCGGAAATAGTGCGTGACGGTTTTGTCCATGTACCGCCGGGGATTCTCCAGCGCTCGCGCGACGTGCTCGGCGCTGCCTATTCCCAGCGCGGGCAAAGCCGCGACCGGCAGGCCGTTCTTGAGCAGCGAGCGGCGACTGAGCGGGCTCATGACGTCCCATTCTGTGGTCGGAACCGCTGACGGGGCCGCGTCGCCGAGGGCGGGCACGAGCCGGCCGAGGACGCTCGCCGCGACCGTGGCGCGGTCCAGCGGCAGCGCGACGGGCCGCCCGTCCACGATGACGGGGAGCAGGACGCTCGGCGGCCCCCGGCGGTCTGCCTGCGTGCCCTCCCGGAGCAGCTCCTCCAGCCGGGCGGGGCTGATGCGCAGAAGCCGGGCGAGCCGGTCGCGCCGGTGCGGACGAGGTTCGGACCGGCCGGATTCCCACGCCCGGATGCTCTTTTCGTCCGCGGGGAGCAGCGCGGCGAGCTTTTCTTGCGTCAGGTTCGCCGCTTTGCGCGCCCGGACAAGCCCTTCTCGCCGTTCGCCCATGGGCGACACTCCTTCGCCACGAACCGGGGTCGTCAGATTACCGCAGGTCACCGTGTGCGAGGCAAGGCAAGTCGCTCGGTTGCCGCCCGCTTTTCTCCCGGTTTGCTGGCTGGTCCAGGCCACTGGGCGGCTTCATGGTGGTGGGGCACGCGAAGACACTTCCGAAGCCGAGAGGTGCGTCGCATGAAGGCAGCAGAGACGCTCGGCGAGGCGACCCGCACAGGTCATCCGGCAGTGGTCATCGTGTGTTGCGTGCTCCTGCTGCTGGTCCTGCTCTCGATGTGGCTGTGGCGGGCGCGCCGCCCGATCCCGCCGCCGCGCGGCCGGCTGACGGTCCGCGACCTCAAGGCCCGGCTGGACTACGAGGTCCAAGCCGAAATCGAGGAAGCCCGCCTGGCCGAATTCCGCCGGACGGCCGAGGCGGCGGCCGCCGAACGCGCCGAGGAGGACACCGAGGTCATCCCGAAAGTCGAGGACACCGTCGTCTTCCCGGAGGTCCCGAAACCGCGAAAAGGGGAGAAACCCGATAAAGCTCGGTGCGGTTAGGAGCGTCCCGCCCATCGCTCACCGCACCGTTATGCCTGCCCCAGCCTGGCGCGGCACGCCACCTCCCCTGGGCTGGGGCAGGCCTCATCCGTTCAGCGCCACAGGCCTGCCGCGGCGCGGGCGTAGTCGGCGAAGGAGACCGGCGGCCGGCCGGTGATCCGCTGGACGTCGTCGGTCACGTCGGCGGCGCAGTCGTTGCGGATGCCTTCGTACATGGCGGCGTAGAAGTCGGCGACCTGTCCGGGGGTGCCTCCGGCGAGGATGGCTTCGTGGAAGTCGGCTGGGTCCATGGCCTGGTACCGCGCCGGTTTTCCCGCGGCGTCGCCCACGATCGCTGTCATGTCCGAAAAGGACAGTGAATGGGGCCCGGTCAGGGAGCAGGTCTGGTGCTGATGCCCGTCCCTGGGGCGGCGCGGCCGCGGCGGCGTCGTCTACGGCAGGGCGCTGCCCCGTGGGGCATCGGGTTCGGCTACCACTCGGAATTCGCCTTCGCGCGGGCTTTCAAACAGGTTGTCGGTCAGGCCGCCCGGTCGGTATCGGGCGATGCACCATCGCGAGGAGGGCGCTACGGGCACGCGGCGATGACTCGTGCCGTCCGCCTATTCGCTGGGCAGAGCGGCACGACGCGCGATCACGTCCGCGGTTCCGCCGGTCACGTCGAGCAGGCGAGCCAGGGCTAGCCGGGCCGCTTCGGCCGCGTCCTTGCCCGCGGATCTCGTCAGCCGTTCGTCCAGCTGCTTCCGGATCCGGCGGCTGTCGTTGATGAGCTGCCGACCGCGGTCGGTGAGCTGGGCGCGTCGCACTCGGCTGTCGGCGGGATCCGGCACTCTCTCGACGTAGCCGAGCCGCTCCAGTTCGAGAAGGTGCTTCGAGGCCGCCTGCTGGGTGACGCCGAGAAGGCCGGCGAGTTCGGAGACTGTCGGCGCGCGGTCGATGAGGTGCTGGACGACGTATCCGTGGGAGTTGCGCACGCCGGGGTGGCCCGCTTCGTGCAACTCGGCCAGGATCGCCCGGTTCGCGGAACTGCCCGCCAGCCAAGCGAGGGTGGCGAGGTCGATTTCGGCCAGGTCCAGTCGGGTCACAGCGTCCACCATGCAATTGACAACCAAGGTTGTACAACTTAAGTTGTTCTTATGGCCGACGATCCGGTTGCCCTTGCGACCTCCCTGCTGCGGGCACTTGAAGCCGGGCAGTGCGGCGAGGATCTCCGGAAGCACTTCGCTCCGACGGCGTCGACCGTCGAGCATCCGAACCGGCTCAACCCCGAGGGCGCCCGCGCGAACCTGGACCAGATGCTCGCGGCGTCGGAGGCCGGTGCCGGGTTGATGTCCAGTCAGCGGTACGACGTGCGCTCGGCCGTGGCGGCAGGGGGCACTGCGATCCTTCGCCTCACGTGGAGCGGGGTGATCGCGCGTGACGCGGGCCCTTTCCGTCGCGGCGACGAACTCGTCGCGCACATTGCCCAATTCGTCGAAACCGCCGACGGCGTGATCGCTTCAATCGAGACCTTCGACTGCTACGAACCATTCGACCTTTAATGTGTATAACGCCCTATACGGCCTCGCAAGAAAGCACCGCGATCTCCATCCCCGCCAACCGCTCAGCACTCACCACCACTTCATACGCCTGGAGCAAACCCCCGCGAACCTCGATCTTCAGCACTCCCACCAGCCGCCCGGCCGGGGCGAGCACCAACCCGACATCCCCGTCGATCAAAGCCAGCTCGGCCAGCCGCGCGTTCCCCGCGAACAGCTTCGTCCCCCGCGCAACCTCATCCGCCCCACGCAACACAGCAGCAGCACCCGGCGGAAGCATCGCCGGATCGGTAACCCGGACGACATCCGGAGCCAGCACAGTCAGCAACGTCGCCATATCCCCGCCCCGAGCCGCGGACAGGAACGCCGTCACCACTTCCCGGTGCTCGGCCAGTTCAACGGCAGGCACCGCAGGCTCCCCACTCACCCGCAACCGCGCGCGGCTGGCGAGTTTCTTCGCCGTCGCCGGCGTCCGGTCGAGGATCGGCCCGACCGCGTCGAACGGCACCGCGAACAGGTCGTGCAGCACGAAGGCCACCCGTTCGGGCGGGGCCAGCCGGTCGAGGACCACCAGCAGCGCGCGTCCGACCTCCCCGGCCAGCAGGATCTCGTCCTCGGGGACAGTGCCACCGGCGGCATCGGGCACCGAAGAGACCGGCGTTTCCCGACGGGCCCGCAGCGCGTCCAGGCACAGCCGCGAAACGACGGTGGTCAGCCAGCCGCCGAGGTTGTCGACGCCGGACGTCCGGACCAAGCGCAGCCACGACTCCTGCACGACGTCCTCGGCCTCGGCCGCGGAACCCAGCATGCGGTAGGCCAGCGCGTGCAGCCGCGGGCGCTCGTCTTCGAAGCGCCGCGCCAGTGCGTCGTCCATCGGTCACCTTTTCCCGTCTCGATCCGTCATGGGAGTGCCGGCCCGAGGACCAAGGACGAGGAGAGGAACCGGATGACCGTCATGCTAGCGCCCCTGCTGCACGTGGATTCGAGCGCCGACCGCGAGGCGTCGGTGAGCAGGCAGCTGGGCACGTTGTTCGCCGACGAGTGGCGCAGCGGCGGCGGAACCGTGCGCCACCGTGACGTTTCCGCTGATCCGGTGCCGCCGTTGAAGGAGGCGTACGCGCGGCTCGGCCGCCGTGTGGAACGCAAAGGCGTGCTGTCGCTGGAAGACATCGCGACGCTGATCGCGGACGACGACGAACAGCGCGAGTGGGACTTGACTCTGCCGCTGGTCAACGAGGTGCGCGAAGCCCGCGTGGTCCTGCTCGGCGTGCCGATGTACAACTTCGGCGTGCCCGCGACGCTCAAGGCGTGGATCGACCGGATCAGTTTCCCGGGCGTGTTCGTCGACCCGGAGACCGGCCGAAAGCTGCTGGCGGACAAGGACTTCGTGGTCGTCAACGCGCGAGGCGGCGGATACGGCCCGGGCACGCCGCGCGAGAAGTTCGAGTTCCAGGAGTCCTATCTGCGCGCTTACCTCGGCGACAAAGGCGTCGAGCGGCTGACGTTCGTGGCCCAGGAGTTCACCCGGGTCGGCGACGTTCCGGCGCTGGACGGGCTCGAAGACCTGGCCGCCGCGTCGCGCGCGGCGGCCAGGTCTCAGGTCATAGAAACCGCCCAGCAGCTCATCCGGTGAGGTCGGAACACTTCCGCGCGTCCGGATCCTTCGCCCCGCCCGGCGACCACCGGACGTTCGCGAACGACGCGGAGAACGCGCCGTCGGTGTAGACGAGGAACGGCGTGTTGACGCTCTCGAAGTCCAGCCCGCTCGCGAAGCAGGACAACGGGATCTTCACTGTCGACTTCTGCCCGGCAGGCAGATCGCCGAACAGCTTCGTGGCGTTGACCTCGGACGAACACGGGTAGACGCAGTGCAGGCTGACCACCGTCCGGTTGACCGGCGGCGAATGCACGATCACGTCGAACTCGAGCGCGCCGTCGGCGTTCAGGTACCCGCGCAGATCATCGGTGCCGCCGGGATGCTGCGAATACAGCTGCGCCGCGCCCGTGCCGGTCCACGTCGCTTTCAGGCCGTCGCCCTGGACGTTGACGTCGGCCGGCACCACATTGATCTCCGGGTGCGAAGCGGTGCCGCCGGGACCGATCTCGGTGCCGCCCCAGTTCGACGCCGAGCCGATGAAACTCTTGTACGGTGCAGCATCCGTGCGGTCGTAGATCGGCAGGTCCTCGGTCGCGGTGCCGCCGCCTCCGGTCGACCCGCAGCGGGCGGGGCCTTCGGTTTCGTCGAGCTTGCCGACGGTGGTCCGCTGGTGCGAGGTGAGGCCGTAACCGAGTGCGAACAGCGGGTCGTAGCCGGGACTCCAGGGGTTGAGCGGCGTCTGGCACGCGCTCTTCGGCCACGAGTAGGACAGCTTGCCGTGGTACCCGCCGCGATCCTTGCCGCGCACCAGCATGTCCGCGACACCGCCGCCTTCAGTGCCGGGCAGCCACGCGGCGACGAACGCGTCGGAACGGTTGAGCTCCTTGTTGACGTACAGCGGACGGCCGCTGACATACACGGTCACCACCGGCGTGCCCTTGCCGCTGACTTTGTCCAGCAACGCAAGGTCTTCTGGATACAGCTTTGCCGCTTCAAGGCTCTTCCGCTGCAGATCGCCGACGCCTTCCGCGTACGGAGTCTCGCCGACGACAGCGATGACAGCGTCGTAACCCTTCGGGTCGACGGTGCCAGTGGGATCGAACGTGACGTTGGCGAGATCCTCCTTAAGTCCAGCGAGGATCGAAGTGGCACCGGGGAAGTCCGCGTTGGTGTTCCCGGTGCCCTGCCAGGTCAGCGTCCAGCCGCCGGTCTGGTTCTGGATGCTGTCCGCGCTCTTGCCGACCACGAGCACCTTCGCGTTGCGCGCCAAGGGAAGCACATTGCCGTTGTTCTTCAGCAACGTCTGCGACTTGCGCACCGCTTCGCGCGCGAGCGCCTTGTCCGTGAGCGCGTCCGACGAACCGGCGTACCAGCGCTGCGACGGCTTGCGCTCCTCGAACAGCCCGGCGCGCAGCTTGACCCGCAGGATCCGGGTGACCGCGTCGTCGATGCGCGACATCGGGATCTCGCCGCCGCGCACCTGCGCGACCGTGTTGGCGATGAAGGCCTTCCAGTCGTTCGGCACCATCACGACGTCGATGCCCGCGTTGATCGCGCGCGGGCAGCTGGCGTTGGTGCAGCCGTCCACCTGGCCGATGCCGTTCCAGTCCGACACGACCAGGCCGTCGAAGCCCATCTTGCCCTTGAGGATCTGGTTGAGGACCTTGTCGCTGCCGTGGATCTTGCCCTCGTTGATGCCGAGGTCGGGGTTGGTCCAGCTGTTGAACGACGCCATGACCGTCTGCGCGCCCGCGGCGAGCGCGCCGTAGTAGCCCTGGCCGTGCAGGTTGATCATGTCCGCTTCAGACGAAGCGTTGACGCCCTGGTCCTGGCCGTTGGTGGTGCCGCCGTCGCCGATGAAGTGCTTGGCGGTGCCGATCACGCCGTTCGGCCCGATCCGCAGCCGCGCACCGGCCTGCAGGCCGTTCATAGCCTCGTATCCGTAGGCGCGCGTGATGCGCGGGTCCTCGGAGAAGCCCTCGTAAGTACGGCCCCAGCGGTCGTCCTGCACGACGGCGAGCGTCGGCGCGAACGCCCAGTCCTGACCGGTCGAGCGGATCTGCCGCGCCGTGGAGTTTTCGACGTCGCGCACCAGACACGGGTCGTGCGCCGCGCCGAGCGCGATGTTCTGCGGGAAAACGGTAGAGCCGTACACATTGTTATTTCCGTGCACGGCATCTATGCCCCAAATTACCGGAATCTTTGTCCTCGTGGCCTTCGCCGCGTCCCAATAGGAATCCGCGAGTTTCAGCCAGTCCTGCTGGCTGGCGTGCTTGTTCCCGCCGGGCCACGAGCCGCCGCCGTTGAGCACGGACCCGATCGAGTACTGCGTCACCTCGGCCGGCGTGATCGCGGCGATCTCGGGCTGGGTCATCTGCCCGACTTTTTCCTCCAGCGACATGCCGGAGACGATCTGCTTGATCCGCCGTTCGTCGACCGGGTTCTGCGGCATCGCGCTGCGCACCTTCGGCCAGTCGGCCAGCTGGGGCAGCGAGTTTTCGATGCGGGCACAGCCATTCCGGTCCAGCGCGGGCGGGCCGGCGTCGGGCTGGCGCGGGGGAGCGGCGTGCGCGGCCTGGGCGGGGACGAGCCCGCCGAGGAGGACGAGCGCGGCAAGGGCGACCCGGTTCCGGGCGCGCGGGGAGCGAGGAGGTCTGGCCATCGACAGTCCGTTCTGCGGAGGGCGGCCCGGAGCGGGCCCGGTGATCCTGACCGGGCAAACCGGACTCCGTCAATCCGCCGACCGCAGTGGTTCAGTCCACTAACCGGACAGGAAACGGGACATTCGCGGGGCGCGGCGGCCCGTCGCCGGACGGGGATAGATTGATCGCGAAGGCACTGTATTCAAGGGAGGACAAAGCGGATGCGCAAGGAAAAGCCAGACGTTCCGGCCGCCGACGGGACCGCGGACGCGTACCTGGCCGTGCCGGACGGCGGGCCGCATCCCGGGGTGCTGCTCTTCCCGGACGCGTTCGGGCTCCGGCCGCGGATCGAGGAGATGGCCGACCGCATCGCCGAGGCGGGCTACGCCGTGCTGGCGCCGAACCTGCTCTACCGCGGCGGCCGGACGCCGCTGGTGGACTTCTCCGCGCTGGAAGACCCGGAGCGGCGCGGCGAGGTTTTCGGCAAGCTGATGCCGCTGATCGAGGCCCTGGACACCGAGGCGATCACCCGCGACGCGGAGAAGTACCTCGACTGGTTCGCCGCGCAGGACGGCGTCGCCGAGGGCCCGGTCGTGATCACCGGCTACTGCATGGGCGGCACGAACGCGCTGCGCGTGATCGAGGCGTTCCCGGACCGGGTCAAGGCGATCGCGTCGTTCCACGGCGGACGCCTCGCCACCGACCAGCCCGACAGCCCGCACCTGCGGGTCGGCTCGATCACCGGCGAGGTGTACTTCGGGCACGCCGACCAGGACCCGTCGGCCACCTCCGAGCAGATCAAGACGCTGGAGCACGCCCTCGACGAGGCAGGCGTTACTTACCGGTCGGAGGTGTACGAGGGCGCGTCGCACGGGTTCACGATGTCGGACACGGCGGCGTACCACGAGGAAGGCGAGAAGCGGCACTGGGAGAACCTGTTCGCGCTCCTGGAGCGGGTGCGCTGACCCGCTCGTGATCGACCCCGCGCAACAGCGGGCTTGCTGTCCGTGAAGGACTCCTTGGGGGAATCAGATTCCCCCAAGGAGTCCTTCACGGCACGCGGCCGGGCCCTGCGCGCGGAATCGGCGGCGGCCGTTTACGCTGGCCGCATGGCCGAAGGTGCGCTGTGCCGCGAACCGGTGGAGCTGACCGGGCGCGAGCGCTCGGTCCTGCGGAGCGTCGCGGTCCGCGGGACGGAGCCCGAGCTGTTCTGCGAGCTGGAGGCCGGGCACGGCCACGAGCACGCGAGCCAGGTCGGCGGACGCGGCGAGGAGCCGCTGATGTGGCTGCGCTGGTGGCCCGGCCGCCGCGTGCTGGAGACCCGCGCGCTGTGCGGCGCGGAGTCCGACGAGGGCGTGTTCTGCCGGGTGCCCGGCGGGCACGAAGGCAGCCACAGCTACGAGCTGGCCGAGCCCGAAGAGGCCTGGCCGCTGGCCGACGCGGGCCTGTTCGCGGGCCGCCGGTAAAGTCGCTCGACATGCGCGAAGGCTTCCAGGACGACCTGAAACAGCTCGACGGGCGTCTGGCGGCGATGGCCGAGGCAGCCGCCGAGGCGATGCGCCGGGCCACCCGGGCACTGCTGACCACGGATCTGCCGCTCGCCGAACAGGTGCTCAGCGGCGACGCCGACCTCGACGACCAGCGGGCCGCCTGCGAGGACGAGGCGTATTCGCTGCTCGCCCTGCAGGCCCCGGTGGCGGGCGACCTGCGCGCCGTGCTGGCCGCGGTGTACTGCGCGGAGAAGATCGAGCGGATGGGCGACCTCGCCGCGCACGTCGCGGGCACCGCCCGGCGCGGCCACCCGGACCCGACCGTGCCCGCCGACCTCGAGCCGGTGTTCGCGGAACTCGGCGAGGTCACCTCGGCGATGGCCGAGCGGCTCGCCGACCTCGTGCACGGCGAGGCCCGCGGCGGCTACGCCGAACTGAGCCGCGCCGACGAGCGCGTGGACGCGCTGCACGCCCAGGTGATGGCGACGGTCACCGCGCCGGACTGGACGCAGGACCAGCGGATCGCGGTCGCGCTGAGCCTGCTCACGCGTTTCTACGAGCGTTTCGCCGACCAGGCGGTGTCGGTCGCGAAGCGCCTGGAGTTCGCCGCGACGGGCGATCTCCCGGGCTGACCTCCGGCGGCGGACCGCCCGGAGCCTGGTTCGACGGCCGCGGCGGCGAACCGGCGCCGCGGGACTGCGGCGGACCTGCCGGACGGGGCTGTTGCGAGCGCGCCGGACGGGCAGGCGGCTGTGCGGGCGGACGGCCCGGATTCTGCGGCGGCGCGTCAGCGGGACGGGGCTGCGGTGCCGCGGTGCGCATCGGCTGCGAATTCTGCCGCGGGCGTGCCGGACGGGCTTGCGGCTCGGCGGTGCGGATCGGCTGCGAATTCTGCCTCCGCGGCGGCGGACCCCCTGCGGCACGGTCTTCCGGCTGCGGATTCCGCGGACGGGCCGGGCGGTTGCTGGCGTCCCGAGGCGCTGCATCGGGCCGTGGCCCACGCGCCGGCAGCGAACCAGCGTCCTCAGGGCGAACCGGCGCGGCGTCGGGACGGCTCCGGCGTGGTCCCCGTAGCTTCTCCTCGGCCGGAGGAAGCACCGTCGTAGCCTCCGCACCTTCCGGTGCGACACCCAGCAACCCGAACGGCACCTTGCCCGAGAACCGCCGCACCAGCCCGGCCGTCGGAGCCAGCGCGTACCGCTGCAGCAGCAACGCCATCCCGGCTCCGAGCGCGAGCCCGATCAGCACGTCGTGCGGATAGTGCGCCCCGACGAACACCCGCGAAAAGCCCATCGTCGCCGCGAAAGCCGCGAGCCACGGCGCGCCCTTGCGCCACGCGAAAGCCCCGCCGAGCGCGACGGCGGCCGCGATGGTCGAGTGGTTGCTGGGGAACGACCAGTCGCCCGCCGGCGGGCAGACGCCGACGATCGCCTCCGGCGGCAGTCCCCGGCACGGCCGCTGCTCGTGCACGAAGGCTTTCACGATCTCGCTGAGCACGTACGCGACCACCGTGGCCGCCGGGACCAGCAGCGCCGCCGCCATCCGCTCGGGCGAGCCGGTCGGGCGCGCGCGCCACCAGAGCCAGGCGAAGAACGGGGCCACGAGGACCAGGCCGTAATGCGTGTACGCCAGCACGAGAGACTGCACCCAGCCCGGCATCGCCTGGGCGAAATGGGTGATCGCGTCGTACGTCTCGCTGCTGGAAGCTCCGGCCGTGGTCGCCATACAACCCCTCTCCGGTCCGCCGGTTCGCCTGGCGGCCATCTCGCGTTCACCCGAAGGTCACGAGCGTACCGAGCGGCGGAGAGGAGTCCGCGACGCCCCGTGAGTCCGCGGGGACTCTCCGGGACGGATCAGGAGTCGGTGGTGTGCTTGCAGGTCACCGGCTTGCCGGGAGCGGGGGCGCTCGCCTTGGCGAGTTCCTTCGTCTTGTCCAGCAGGATCCGGCAGCGCAGGGTCGCCGCGGTCGACGGCGTCGCGGTGACCGACGCGTCCTGTCCGGCGCTGACCACGACGTCCTGTTTCCACGGCAGTCCGAGCGGGCCGGCGAGCTGGTGCGGCGCGACCTTGTCCTCGTAGCGGTTGCCCGATTCGCCGTAGGTGACGCCGGTGGCCGTGGTCTGCTGGTCGGAGGTGACCTCGTAGGTGATCGCCCACGACTTGCCGGTCGGGTTGGAGCACGCGGCGAGGCCCGCGAGCGCGACAGCCGCGAAGGTAGCGGAGAGTGCCTTCTTGATCACGCTCGGACTGTACCGGAGGCCTTCTTCGGCAGCCCGGCGAGGAACGTCTGCGCGGCCGGTTCCTCGCGCGCGGCCTGGGCGAGGATGCCGAACTGCAGCATGGTGACCACCAGCGACGTCCCGCCCGCGGACACCAGCGGCAGCGTCACGCCGGTCACCGGCAGCGCGCCCGCGACGTAGCCGATGTTGATCAGCGCCTGCGCCACCAGCAGCAAGGTGGTCGTCCCGGCGACGAGCCGCACCCACGGATCGGTGACCCTGGACGCGGTGCGCAGGCCGATCACCGCGAGGTAGCCGAACAGCCCCAGCACCAGGAGACAGCCGGCGAAGCCGAGCTCCTCGCCGACGAGCGCGAAGACGAAGTCGTTCTGGACGTCCGGCAGATAGCTCCACTTCGCCGCGCCCCGGCCGAGGCCGACGCCGAACCAGCCGCCGTCGGCGAGGGCGTATTGCGCCTGTTGCGCCTGGTAGCCGCTGCCGCTCGAATCAGGGTTCGGCGAGAGAAAAGAAAGGATGCGCGCGAGCCGATAACTGGCGAAAAGGGCGAGTACGACGATTCCGACGACACCGCCGGCGAGAATGGCGGCGAACAAGCGTTTCGGCGCGCCCGCGAACCACAGCAATCCCAAGGTGATCAACGCGAGCGTGACCGTGCCGCTGAGATTCGGCTGGGCCAGCAGCAGGGCGCACAACGCGAGCGTCACCGGGATCAGCGGCACCAGCAGATGCCGCCAATGGTGCAGCACACGCTGCTTCGACACGAGCAGATGTGCGCCCCAGAACACCAGCGCGACCTTCGCGATTTCCACTGGCTGCAAGGTGATCGGCCCGGCGGCGAGCCAGCGTTGCGCGCCGCCGTGGTCGGAACCCAGCGGGGTCAGCACGAGAAGCAGCAGCACGACCGCCGCGGCGAGCGCGGGCGTGGCTGCCTTGCGCATGCGGGAAAACGGGATGCGCAGGCCGAGCACGAAGGCGACCGCGCCGAGCGCGACGAAGGTCAGATGCCGGAAAAAGGCTTGGTACACGCCGGTTCCCGCCGTCGGGTTGGCTGCGGCGGCCGAGGACGACAGTGCCATCACCGCGCCGAGCAGTGTCAGCAGCGCCCAAATCGCGGTGATGATCCGGAACGACGCGAGCGGATGCGCGAAGAACTGTCCGATTGCGTGCCGTGCGGGTTTGCTGTCCCGTTCGGTTGGCGACTCCACAGTGGGTGAGTGTGTGCCGAATTGGCGTCGCAGTGGCTGACCGACTCGCCTGTGTGCGGAAAATTACCGTTCGGATTCCTGATTGGCCTGGTCGACGTCGGCCATGTGTTCTTCGGCCCACGTGCGCAACACCGCGAGCGCGGATTCCAGCGATGCACCCAGCGGGGTGAGCCGGTAATGCACCCGAGGCGGCACGGTGGCTTCGACGCGCCGCGAGACAAGACCGTCGCGGACGAGGCTTTGCAAGGTGACCGAGAGCATTTTCTGCGAAACCCCGGGGATGCGGCGGCGCAGGTCGGCGAACCGCACCTCGTCCGGCGCGGCCTCGGCGAGGATCTTGACCGTCATCGACGTCCACTTCGTCCCGATCCGGTCGAGCAGCCGCCGCGTCGGGCAGGCCGGGTCGAACAGATCGCCGCGGGCGGAGGGGGTCACCTCGGGCTCACCACCTGTCGGGAAAGTGCCGTCTTGGCGGCACGTTCTGGGTTACCTACCGTGTGCTGGTAACCAATGGTAACCACAGGAGGTCCGATGAACGCGGTGCGGCAGGTCGAGGCGAACGGGGTGCGGCTGAACGTCGCCGTCTCCGGGAGCGGTCCGGCGGTGGTGCTGCTGCACGGGTTCCCGCACACCTGGCAGCTGTGGAGCAAGGTCATCCCGACGCTCGCCGAGCAGTACCGAGTCATCGCGCCGGACCTCCGCGGCCTGGGCGGGAGCGGCCGTCCGGAGAGCGGTTTCGACGCTGGAGCCGTCGCCGACGATGTCGCGGCTTTGCTTGACGCGCTGGGGGAGGCGGACGCCGACGTGGTGGCGATCGACCTGGCGGTGGCAGGCGCGTTGCTGCTGGCGCTGCGGCAGCCGGAGCGGGTGCGCCGTCTGGTGCTGACGGAGTCGCTGCCCTGGGGTTTCCCGGCCAGCCCGCCGTGGTGGTTCGGTTTCCACGCGGTGCCGGGCCTCGCCGAGACTGTCCTTAATGGACACGAGGCCGAGTACGTCGGCTGGTTCCTCGACCAGGGCACGCTCGGCCGCGGCGTTCCGGCGGACCTCCAAGCAGCGTTCGCCGAGGCGTACGCCGGGACCGACGCGCTTCGCTGCGCCTTCGAGTACTACCGGGCGTTGCCGGAAAGCGCCCGCCAGCTGACCGAAGCGGCGGCGAAGCGGCTGACCGTCCCGACGCTGGCGATCGGCGCGAATCCGGTGGGCGACGCGCTGGAACAGCAGCTGCGCCCGATCGCCGACGACCTCACCGGGCACGTGCTGCCGGACTGCGGACACCTGGTCCCGCTCGACCGGCCGCGCGAATTCCTCGATCTGCTGCTGCCGTTCCTGTCCCGGGAGATACTGGCCGGGTGTCGTTGACGTCCGAGCTTGCCGACCCGCGAGGGACACTCGCGCGCTGGTGCGCTCGCGTCTTCACCGGCACGGCCGCGGCCGCGCGCCGGGTCGAGGAGGCGACGAACGGCGTGCGCCCGATCCGCCCCGCGCTCGCCCGCCCACCGCGCCAGCACTGGGCCGAGATCGGCGGCGCGTTCGGCCAGCGGATCGCGGACCTCGTGCAGCCCGCGCCGCCGTACTACGCGCTGCTCGGCATGGTGCGCGCGCAGTGGGGCAGCGGTCCGTGGGCGCACGCCCAGGCCGCCGCGTACCCGACGCACGACGAGCTGCCGCCGGAGTACCAGGCGCGGGCGCTCGGCATCCGTCCGGCAGCAGCGACCTGGCTCGACCTCGGCGACGGCATGCCTCGCGGCGAGGCGCTCCCGGGTGCCGAGGAGCTGTGGGGTGAACTGCTGGAACGCGCTCGCCGCTATCAAGCTCAGCACGCCCCGCCCGGCGTGCTCGGCGGGCCGGGCGCGGAGGCCGGCCTGGCTCGGACGAACTGGGTGCTGTCGGCGTGCGAGGACATCTACCGCTCCGGCAAGATCGACCCCCGGCTCTCGCGGGTCGTCGACGGCGGCGGCACGATCGCGGACCTGCGCGCCCTGCCCGCCGACGCGGCGGTGACCGAACTGGCGGAACTCGCGAAACGCTTACACGACAACGGTGCGCTGTGGGAACTGCGCCGCCTCGCCGGTGCACCGCCCGAGGGCTATCCGCTCGGCATCGCCGGGCCGACCATCGTGCCCGGCTGGGCGGACGGCGACCTCCTGCTCGGGAAGCTCGATCCCGAAGCGGGGATCGCCGAGGGCACGCTGCTGGACGTGAAGACCGTGCTGACCGTCGGCGATCCGGACCGGGCCGGGCGCTGGCTGTGGCAGATCCTGCTGTATGCCTGGCTCGACGTCGCCGACCTGTACCGGATCCGCGAGGTCGGGCTGCTGCTCGGCCGGCACGGCAAGCTGGTCTGCTGGCCGGTCGACGAATTGGCTGCGGACCTGCTCGGCGGGGATGGCCTGGTCGATCACCGTCGCGACGAGTTCAGGGACATGGCGCGCGGGCTGCTCGACTCGGTCGGGTTGAGCTTGGCCGACGACTGAACCGCGGGCCGCTTCGTCGCACCGCGACCGGCGAAACAGACCGCGCCGAGCACGATCACGCAGCCGACGAGCTGGACCGCGCCGGGTCGTTCGCTCAGCAGCAGGAATCCGAAGGCGACCGCGCCGACCGGCTGCAGCAGCATCATCGTCGCGCCGGTCGAGGCCGCCAGCCGAGGCAGCGCGCCGGCGATCAGCAGCCACCCGATGACCTGGCCGACCAGGGCCAGCGCGGCGAACCAGCCGAGCGAGGGGAGGCTGGGCGTGAGGTCGAGGCGGCCGAACGGCAGTCCGAGCGCGACCGACACGAAGCCCGCCGACACGGTCGCCAGCGACAGCGAACGGACCTGCGTCGCGGGGCTGCTGCTGAGCCGGAGCAACAGCAGGTATCCCGAGTAGCCCGCCCCGGCAGCGAGCGCGAAAACCATGCCCAGCACCGGGTTCGAGCCGCTCATCGACGAGCCGAACACGCCGCCCGCGAGCACGATGCCGACGATCAGCGTCGGCGCGACGAACTTGAACCGCGGGTCCGGCCGCTCCTTGAGGAAGACGAACGCGAGCAGCGGCACGATCACCACCTGCACCGAAAGCAGCATGGTCGCGACGCCCGCGCCGACGCGCGGGATCGCTTCGCCCCACAGGACGAAGTCGAGTCCCAGTCCGAGCCCGGCCAGCAGCGGCAGCAGGATCTTCGCGCGCACGCGGGTCCGGCGCGCCTCGCTGAACGCCAGCACCGCGAGCAGCGGCAGCGCGAGGGCGCAGCGCCAGAACGCGCTGGTCGCCCCGCTGGCCCCGGAAACCTTGATGAGCACCGAGGTCAGCGCGATGCAGAGGCAGCCGGCCGCGGCCAGCAGCCGAGGGTCGGCGCGGCCGGTGAGGGCGGCGATCGGGCCGGCGGTCGGCAGCGTGGCGGGTTCGGTGGTCATGCCTTCTATCGTGGGGCCGCTAACTATCAAGGACAAGTGAATGTTCCTGCGGTAAATCCGGTAGCATCACTACCGTGTTCAGTGTGGATCGGATGCGCGCCCTGCACGCGGTCGCGCAGCACGGCTCGGTCGCCCGCGCGGCGGCGGCGCTGCACGTCACGCCGTCCGGGGTGTCGCAGCAGCTGGCGAAACTGGAGCGGGAAGCGGGCCTGGCGCTGTTGGAACCGCGCGGCCGGACCGTGCGGCTCACGCGCGCCGGGCAGGTGCTGGTCGGACACGCCGAACGCGTACTGGCGCAACTCGCCGAAGCGCGCACGGATCTCGAACGGTTGCGGGAGGACGTCTTCGGGCCGTTGCGGATCGGGTCGATCGCGACGTGCGTCCACGCCCTGCTGCCGCCCGCGCTCGCCACGCTCACCGAGCAGCATCCGCGGCTCAACGTGACGCTGGGCGAGGGCGAAGCTGAACAAACGTTGCCGAAGGTGCTCGCCGGCGACCTCGACGTCGCGGTGTTCGAAAGCTGGGCGGACCGGCCGACCGTGGTGCCGGCGGGGATCACACAGGTCACGCTGTTCTCCGACGTCGCCGATCTCGCGCTGCCCGCCGGGCACCGGCTCGCGCACCGGCGCACGGTCGATCTCTCCGAGGTGGACGACGTGGCGTGGATCAGCTGGACCGGCCGTTCCGGCTGCTACGAATGGCTCGTGCACGTGCTCCGTTCGCAGGACCTCGAGCCGCGGATCAGTTGCACCATCGGGAGTTACGTGACGCAGCTGGCGCTCGTCGCGGGCAACGTCGGCGCCGCGCTCGTCCCGCGGCTCGCGCGCGGACCGGTGCCCGACGGGGTCCGGATGCTCGCGACCCGGCCGGTGCTGAACCGCACGATCATCGCCGCGTGCCGGTCCGGCGAGGAGGCGCACGGCGGCGTCCGGGCGGCGCTGGAGGCGCTCGGCGAGGCGTCGGCGACTTATGTGAATCACTGAATTTTCCTTGCGCGGCTGCCATTTCCGGCCGGTTCGGCCCTAGAGTCGGGATCGACGAGCAGGGGAGCCGCCCATGACCGCCGAGGATGCCGCCCGCGCCTTGCGGGCCAGATTGCTCGCCGAGCAAGTACACACTTCCGGTCCGCAGTACGAATCGGCGGCCACGGTCTGGAACGCCGCCGTCGCCGCGCGGCCGGACGTGGTCGTGGAATGCCGGAGCACAGCCGATGTCCAAGCCTCAGTGCGTGTCGCGCGCGAACTGGGCCTGTCGTTGTCCGTGCGCAGCGGCGGTCACGACTGGGCCGGACGCGCGCTGGCGGACGGCGGGATCACGCTCGATCTGCGTCCGTTGAACCGGGTCGCGGTCGATGCCGGACGGCGAGCCGCGGTGGTCGGCGGCGGTGCGCGGGCCAACGATGTGCTTGCCGCGGCTGAGGTGCACGGCCTGACGGCGGCAGTCGGCACGATTGGCACGGTCGGCTTCGCCGGGCTCGCACTCGGCGGCGGATACGGGCCTTTCCTCGGGAAATACGGGCTTGCCGCGGACAACCTGCTCGGTGCGGAGATCGTCCTCGCGGACGGCGAAGTCGTGCTCGCCAACGCTTCGCGGCTGCCGGACCTGTGGTGGGCGCTGCGGGGCGGCGGCGGGAACTTCGGCGTGGTGACGTCGCTCGGAGTGCGGCTGCACGCGGCACCGCACATCACGACCGGCCCCGTCTGGTATCCGGCGACTGAGGCGGCTCGGGTATTCGCCGCGGTCGCGGAAATCCAGGCCGAGGCACCGGACGAACTCACCGTGCAGACCGGGGTCCTCGCCGGTGCGGACGGTTCGCTGTGCGTGCTGGTCTGGCCGACGTGGTGCGGCAGCGCTGATCCCGACGGCTTCTTGGCCCGGCTCGGACCGCCGCTCGCCTCGCAAATCGCTCCGGTCTCGTCGTACGCGGCAGAGATCGCTCGTCGCGACGAGATGTTCCCCGGCGGCCGGTCGGTCACCATTCGCACGCGGTCGCTGTCGGCGTTCACTCCGGAGATCGTCTCGGGGCTGATGCGGCAGGCGGAAGCCCGGACGTCGCCGTTGTCCGGACTGTCGATCCACCACTTCCACGGCGTGGCTTCCCGGATCCCGGTGGCGGTCACGCCGTTCCCGCTGCGCGAGGACCATCTGATGGTCGAGGTGCTCGGGCTGGGGGAGGGCAATGACGACCGGGCCTGGGCGGATGCGACCTCGGCCGCGCTGGCCCCCTACGCCTTGCCGGGCGCGTACGCGAACCTGCTGGGGCCGGATGTGTCTTCCGCCGAGCCGTTCGGCCGCCACACCTCCCGGCTGCGAGACATCAAACACCGCTACGACCCGGACGGAGTTTTCCGCGCCATCCCGCTCGCGTGACCCTTTTTACCGAGTACATTGGTAAAAACGAAGCCGGGTGGAAGGGAGCGGGCCGTGGCCTATGTGATCGCGGAGCCGTGCGTGGACGTGATGGACCGGGCGTGCGTGGACGAATGCCCGGTGGACTGCATCTACGTCGGCGAACGCTCGCTCTACATCCACCCGGACGAATGCGTGGACTGCGGCGCCTGCGAACCGGTGTGCCCTGTTGAAGCGATCTATTACGAGGACGACCTTCCGGAGCGCTGGCGCGTCTACGCCGAGGACAACGCCCGGTTCTTCAGCGAAACCCTGCCCGGCCGCGCCGCGCCGCTGGACAGCCCCGGCGGAGCGGTGAAACTCGGCGATCTCGGGGTGGACACGCCGCTGGTCGCCGGGCAGCCGCGCCCGGAGATGCAGTCGTGAACCAGGTGATCTTGGACCGGTTGGGGCAGTCCGCGACCGGAGATCCCCGCGCAGCGGTAGTTTGCCCTAGTCTGCTCGGTTAAACTGTCCCGCATGAGCGAGCAGACGCTGACCGACCCGCCCGGCTCCCGTGCATTGGGCGAGAGCCGGGCCCGGGTGCTGGACGCGCTGCGTTCGGCGGGCGGTCCGGTCGCGGTGCAGGACGTCGCCGCGCAGGTGGGATTGCACGCCAACACCGCGCGCTTCCACTTGGACGGACTGGTCGAATCCGGCCTCGCCGAACGCCGCGTCGAAGACCGCACCCGACCCGGTCGCCCGCGCACTGTCTATGTCGCGATCGCCGAGGAGGCCGCCGAGGGACGGCGCAGCTACCGGCTGCTCGCGGAAATGCTGACCGGCATGATCGCGGAAAACGTGGCTGATCCCGGCAAGGCCGCGGAATCCGCCGGGGAAGCGTGGGGCCGCTACCTGGCCGATCGTCCGCCGCCGACCCGGTGCGTCGACGAGGCCGAGGGCCTCCGGCGACTGTCCACTGTGCTCAGTGATGCCGGATTCGCCCCGGACCCGGACGGTGACCTCGAGGCACCGGTGATCCGGTTGCGGCACTGCCCGTTCCGGGAGGTCGCGGAGGAGCGGCGGGATGTCGTGTGCGGGCTGCATCTCGGGCTGATGCGCGGCGTGCTGGCCGAGGTGCGCGCGCCGTTGACGGCGGATCGGCTGGAGGCGTTCGTCGAGCCGTCGTTGTGTTTGGCGCATTTGAAGCCGACGGCGAAGCGTCGCCGCTGACCGGAAAACTGATCGCCTTTTCCTTTTGGCCGGGCCTAGGCTTTCGCCATGTTCGAATACCACGGGTGGATCAGTCTTCGCTCGACCGCCGAAGCGGTTGACGACGAACCGCCGCTTCGCCTCGACGAAATCCAGGCCCTGGTCGACGACTTGGCCGGCTACGCGCTGATCGATCTCCAGCCGATGAACGGGTGGTACTACATCCACCTCGGCGGGCACCCGAATCACCGAGGGCAGCAGGGCGCCGAGGTGATCGACTTGTTCGCGAAAGTCGGGCGGCTCGCTCCGGGGTCGTACGGGCTGCTGTACGTCCACGACGACGAACATCCGGAGCACCAGCTGAGCTTCCGGGTCTTCCGGCTGGTCCGCGGCGAGGTCACCGAGCACGCGGATCACCTTCTGTCGCCGGTGATCCCCACCTTGGAGGACGAGGAGCCGAGCTGGTCGGCAACTGTCTGATGTGGATGGTCGATGCGGCGAAGCGTGGCAGGGAAAGGATTCCGCTGCTCGCGACCGATCGGCGGCAGGAGCGTGAAGCCGGTCCGCGGCGGCCGGGGCGGGGGAGGCCGGCCGCCGCGGAGGGACGCGCCGAAGGGGAGTCGGCGCGGGCACAGGGGTCAGGCCGGGACCGCGGCGCGGCCGATCCGGACCTGCCACTTCTCCGGCCCGGATTCCACGTACTCCCAGGTGAAATCCTCGCCGTGCGCGGCGGTGAACTCGCGGCGCAGCGGCTTCGGGTCGTGGTTGTTGACGAGCACGAACGATTCCCCGGGCGCGAGCCGCGCGTAGCGGCCGAAGATGCGCGGATGCCGGGTGCCGTGCGGGATTTCGCGGACGTCCAGGACTTCCGCGCGGTCCAGCTCGCCGCCGTCGAGGAGCGTGCGGAGGTCGTCGACGAGGACGGGGACATCGGCGCCGGGGAGGTCGGCCAGCGCGGGCAGCAGGACATTCGTCTCGGCGTCCAGGTAGGCGGCGAGCAGCGCGTCCAACGCCTGCGCGGCATGGCTGACCTGGGCTGAGGTGTCGGCTTCCCGCAGTTCGCCGACGGAGCGGAGCACGGAGTCCTGGATCCGCCGCAGGGCGCGGACCAGCAGCCGGGTCGCGGGGGCTCCGGCGGCGGTCGCGTTGAGGACGCGGTCGGCGGCGGACAGGTACTCGGTCAACGGGCCCGAGGCGAACGCGATCAGCCGCGCGTTGGCCTCCGCGCGAGCGCTGCCGTCGAGCTGGAGTTCCGTGACCACGGCGGCTTTTTCCCGGTACTCGGCCAGAATCCGGCCGGATCGGGCCCGGAGGTCCTGGCCGGCCCGGAGCGCCGGGTCGGTGCTGGTGCCGTTGATGTACACGTCGGACGAGCCGGTCACGGGAACCTCCCGGAAAGAGTATTTACGAGAATAATAGTGCAAAAGAGCGGGCCGGTGGACGTGACGTCGGACTCAGGACGGCCCGATCCGCGCGAGGACGAGCCCGGCCGGGATGCTGACCAGCAGCAGCACGACCAACGCCTGGAAACCGTGCCGAACCCAGCGGGCGCGGCCGTCCCGCGACCCGCCGCGCCCGCCCAGGATCAGCAGCGCCAGGCCGACGACCAGAACCGCGCCGCCGACGTCCGCGACGGGCGGCACGCCAGAGAGCGTTCCGCCTAGCACGGCTGCATTTCCGAGATTCCAGGCCGCGACTTGAGCGACGACCAGCCGTCGAGCCGGCGGGTTCGGGGCGAGCAATGCCTGACCGATTCCGAGACCGACCTGAGCGATCCCGTCGACCAGTACGAGATATGCGACCGCCCACGCGCCGTGCGGGGTCGGATGCGGGGCGATGACCGCGGACGCGAGTCCGCCGGCGATCGCGCACCCGATGCCGAGTGCGGCGAACGGCGCCGCTGCGGCGGTTCGAGGAGTCATATATCCAAACTAACCTAGTGAAAACGATCAGCTCAGCCCGGTCGGCGCGGCGGGGCCCGGAACGGAAAATTCCCCGCTGTGACGGGATTCGCCCCGGGGCTCCGCAGGGGGCGGCCCGGCTGTTACGTTCGCGGACGTGACAACAAAAGCGATGCGGGCAGTGGTGCACGAAGGCGCGGCGGGAGTCGGCGGGGTGCGGGTCGCGGAGGTCCCGGCGCCGCAACCCGGACCGGGCGAAGTGCTGGTCCAGCTGAGGGCAGCCGGGCTGAACCACCGGGATCTGTTCATCGTGGACAGTCGCGCTCCGGCCGATCCCTGGGCCGTGCTGGGCTCGGACGGTGCCGGAGTGGTCGTGGCGACGGGTGCGGACACGAGCGTCGATATCGGCACCGAGGTCGTCATCAACCCGTCCCTCGACTGGGCCGAGCCGGACGTCGTGCCGGAAGTCCCCGCCATCCTCGGGGTGCCGGCGAACGGCACGCTGGCCGAGTACGTCGTCGTCCCGGCGGGCAATGTCCTGCCGAAGCCCGCGCACCTGAGCTGGACCGAAGCCGCCGCGCTCCCATTGGCCGCGCTCACCGCGTACCGGGCGCTGTTCACCCGCGGCGGGCTGACCGCCGGGGAACACGTGCTGCTGCCCGGCATCGGCAGCGGGGTCGCGACCTTCGCCCTCGCCATGGCGAAAGCCGTGGGCGCGACGGTCAGCGTCACCTCGCGCAGGCCCGAAAAGCTCGCCAGGGCAACGGAACTGGGGGCCGACCGGGCGATCGGCAGCGGCGGCGACTGGGCCGCCGAACTCGGCGAACCGGTGGACCTGGTCGTCGACAGCATCGGCTCGGCGACGTTCGACTCCTGTCTCTCGGTGCTTCGTTCCGGCGGCCGGATGGTGACGCTGGGCGCGACCACCGGCCCGGACGTCGAGTTGTCGCTGCGCAATCTCTTCTTTCGGCAGATCAGCCTGCTGGGCACGTCGATGGGGAGCGCGCGGGAGTTCTCGCAGATGGTCGCGCTGGTCACGGAACACCGGCTGCGGCCGGTGGTGCACCACGTTTACGCCATGGCGGAAGGTCCGCGCGCGCTGGGCGAACTGGCGTCCGGGGACCAGTTCGGCAAGCTGGTGCTCACGATCGGGTGACTGGCCGGTGATTTTTTGTCGGTGGCGCGTGGTGAACTGAGAGCACGAACCAAGGGAGGGGAACACCTGATGAGCAAGCGCTGGAATCCCGGGACGGTCGCGGCGCCGGTAGGCCGCTACAGCCACGTCGCGCAGGTTCCTGCCGGCCACGAGCTGGTCGTCGTGGCCGGGCAGATCGGCGCACGGCCGGACGGCACGCTCGCCGGGCCGGACGCGGAAGCGCAGACGCGCGAGGCGCTGGCGAACATCGAACGCGTGCTCGCCGCGGCGGGGGCCGGGCCGGAGCATCTGGTCAAGGTCTTCAGCATGGTCGCGGGCACTGAGCACCTGGCCGGTTTCCGCGCGGCGACCGGCGACGTGTTCAGCCGGTGGTTCCCGGAAAGCGACTGGCCGACGCAGTCGCTGATCGTCGTGGCCGCGCTCGCCAAACCGGAGCTGTTCGTGGAAATCGAGGCGATGGCGGCGGTGCCCCGATGAGCGTGCGCACGATGTCCCCTTTCCCCGGACGACAGGAAACCCGATGACCATCACTCTCGGACCGCTGCGGATCGACCCGGTAGCCGAACTGGACCACTGGCCGTTCGCCCCGGCGGACCTGTTCCCGGCAGTCACGCCGGAACACCTGGGGGAGCATCGCGGCGACCTCGACCTGTCGATCACCACGTACCTGGTGCGCACGCCGGACCAGACCGTGCTCCTCGACGCCGGGAACGGCAACGCGAAGGAGCGCCCGGTCCTGCTGGCGCACCACCAGTTCGACGCGCCGTACCTGGAGCGACTGGCCGCCGTCGGCGTCGTGCCGGAGGACGTCGACGTCGTCGTGGCGACCCACCTGCACCCCGACCACTGCGGCGGCTTCACCCAGCTGGTCGACGGTTCCTGGGATCCGACGTTCCCGCGCGCCCGGTACCTGATCCCGAGCGAGGAATACGCCTGGCTCCAACAGGTCCACGCGTCGGCGCCGGACGGCGGCGTCGCGGGCGACCTGGCGCGGACGTTCGAAGACAGCGTGCTCCCGGTCGTCGAGGCCGGTCTGGTCGAGTTGATCGACCTCCCGTACGAGGTGGCGGACGGCATCACTCTGCGTGCCATGCCCGGCCACACCACCGCGCACCTGATCGCGGAACTCAACGGCGGCGGTCAGCACGCCCTGGTGAGCGGGGATGTGCTGCACCACCCGTTCCAGTTCGCGAACCTGACCCTCGCCCAAGGCGGCGACGCGGATCCCGCCGCCGCCGCGGAATCCCGGCGGACCCTGTGCGAACTGGCCGTCGAACGGGACGCGCTCCTCCTGCCCGCGCACTTCCCCGTCGGGCGGATCACGCAGGACGACGACGGTTTCCGCTACCGCCCAACTCCGCCAGGAGGTGCCTGACCCATCCTTTCGACGGCACCGTTGTCGATTTCCTGGCGGGCCGATGTCGATTCGGCGGCGCCCCATTCGACGCATGGGCATGACTGACTACGAACCGACCTCGACCCGCAACCTCGACCGCTACGGAAACGCTCCGCTGCCGTGGAGCCGTGCCCGAGACGTCCTGGCCACCGACACCCCGACCGCCGACCTGACGTTCTTCGTGGCGACCGTCCGCCCGGACGGACGTCCGCACTCGGCAGGCGTGGGCGCCGTCTGGGTGGACGACGCCCTGTACTTCGTCGGCGGACCGGACACGCGCCGCTCCCGGAACCTCGCGGCGAACCCGGCGTGCAGCATTTCGGTACGGCTGCGCGGCCTAGACCTGGTGCTGGAAGGCGATGCTCGCCGAGTCGCCGACGTCGACACCGTGGCGCACCTGGCCGAGGTCTACCGCTCCGGCGGCTGGCCAGCAGAGGCGACCGGGGACGCGCTGACGGCCCCGTTCAGCGCACCGAGCGCGGGCCTGCCGCCGTGGCACCTGTACCGGCTCACCCTGCGCCGCGCAGTGGGAGTCGCGTCGGAGGAACCGCACGGCGCGACCTGCTGGGAGTTCGCCAGGGGCTGAGCCCGGCGGCTCGCCTTCGCGCGGGTTGTGGCGCGGAACTGCCTGTTGGGAGGCGGGAGGTGATCGCGCGGCGGCTTGGCTTGGCGCGGCGGCGTTGCGGCGGGACTGCCTGCCGGGAGTTCGCCGGGGTGGAGCGCGGTGATCTGGTTCCGGCGCGGGGCCGTCGTGGTGGAACTGCGTGCCTGCGTTCAAGCCTGGTGGTCCGGCTCGGTGCGGGGGTGCTGGGGCGGAACTGCTTGCTGGGCGTCGGCCAGAGTTTGGGCGTGGCGGTCCGGCCTGGCGCGGGTCGCCGTAGCGATACTGCCCGCCGGGGATCGGGCGCGGCTGCCGGGTTTTGCCCTGGGCGGCCGTGGCAGGACCCAGTCGCGGCGGGTGGGAGTTCGCGGGACGCTGAGTGCGGTCTGCTGCGGGATGCGGTCAGGGCGGAGTCGGAATCGCGTGCCGCCGGTTGAGCGGTTCGTCCGGATCGCTGAGCGAGTGGCCGTCGCAGAACCGCCGCGCGATCATGCTCTGTCGGGCACGCGGTGGACAGTCTCAGCGGAGCGGCCGTTCGAGTGCGCGAGCGGGGGATTCGGCCACCGCAAGCAGCGTCGGGCCTTCACCGCGGAGCCTGAAAACGCCGGGAATCAAGCCCTCCGAAAAACGCCGGGAATCAAGCCCGCCCGTCCGGCCCTTCCCACTCCAGCAGCAGTTCCCGCAGGTCGTCGTTCATCCGGTCCTGTTCCGCGTGCGACAAGACGCCCAGCAGCCGAGCCTCAGTCTGGGTCTTCATCCCGAACACCTCGAGAGCCCGCGCCAGCCCCTCCTCGGTCAGGCTCACCAGGATCTGCCGCCGGTCGCCGGGGTCGATGTCGCGGCGCACCCAGCCCTTGCGTTCCAGCCCGGCCACGCGTTTGGTCACCCCGCCGGACGTCAGGCGCATGCTGTCCAGCAGCTGCCCGGCCGAGAGGCGGTACGGGGGACCCGCCCGCTTGAGCGCGCCCAGGAGTTCCACCTCCCACAAGCCGACCCCGAAGGCGTCGAACTCGCGGCGCAGTTCAGTTTCCAGGAGCCGGGCCGCGCGCAGCAGGCGGAAGCTCAGCGCCTTGCTGACCCGGTCTTCCTCGCGCACGCCGGTGATCTGCGCCATGACTCCGTCGACGTGGTCCCGCTCCGCTGGCATGGGCGAGTATTCTAACACCAGTAATTATCTTACCGGTCTCGAATCAGGATGGTCCGTGCACGCTTCCCCTGCCCCCGAGCCCGATCCGCAGCGCTGGCGCGCCTTGTGGGTGTGCCTCATCGCGGGGTTCATGACGCTGCTCGACGTCAGCATCGTCAACGTCGCGCTGCCCTCGATGGAGCACGGGATCGGTGCCACTCCCGCGGACGTCTCGTGGGTCGTCTCCGGGTACGCGCTCACGTTCGGGCTCGCGCTGGTGCCCTCGGGGCGGCTCGGCGACGACTACGGGCGCCGTCGGATGTTCCTGTTGGGGCTGGCGTTGTTCGTGGCGACCAGCGTCCTGTGCGGAGCGGCGCCGAACGCGACGTGGCTCGTCGTGGCCCGGCTGGGGCAGGGCGTCGCGGGCGGGTTGCTGAATCCGCAGATCATCGGGCTGATGCAGCAGCTGTTCTCCGGTCGCGAGCGCGGCAAGGCGTTCGGCGCGTTCGGGGCGACGGTCGGGCTGTCCACCGCGATCGGGCCGGTGCTGGGCGGGTTGCTGATCCAGGGCATCGGCGTCGACCAAGGGTGGCGTTGGGTGTTCTACGTCAACCTGCCGATCGGGATTCTCGCGATCCTGTTCGGGCTGCGGTTGCTGCCGAAGGACGCGCGCAGCGGCCGGAAGCGGACGCCGGACCTGGTCGGCAGCGTGCTGCTCGGCGTGGCGGTCGTGCTGGTGATGCTGCCGTTGATCGAGGAAGAGGAACAGGCGACGGCGCCGCGCTGGTGGCTGATGGGCGTCGCGGCCGGGTTGCTCGTGCTCTTCGTGCTGTGGGAGCGCTGGCTCGGCAACCGCGGCAAGCAGCCGCTGGTGAATCTGAAGCTGCTTACCGTGCGCAGCTACTCCATGGGTTCCGCGCTCGGAATGGTCTATTTCGCCGGATTCACCGGGATTTTCCTCGTCCTGACGCTCTTTTTCCAGCAGGGCCTCGGCTACACGCCGCTGCAGGCCGGCGCGGCGATGCTCGCGTTCGCGATCGGCTCGGCGATCTCGCCGACCATCGGCGGACGGCTCGTGCACCGGTTCGGCAGGCCGATGGTCGTCCTCGGCACCCTCCTCGTCGCGATCGGGCTCGCCGCCACCGCGTGGCTCGTCCGCGACTACTCCGGCGCGAACACCGCGTTCGTGCTGGCCGCGCCGCTGTTCGTCGGCGGGTTCGGCAGCGGGCTGGTGATTTCGCCGAACTCGACGCTCGCCTTGGAAGAAGTCCCGCCCGTGGAGGGCGGCACCGCGGCCGGAGTGCTGCAGACCGGGCAGCGGATCGGTTCGGCGGTCGGGACGGCGCTCGGCGGATCGCTGTTCTTCGGCGAACTCGGCCGCTCGCACGGGGATTACCACTCGGCGACCGCGCTCGGGCTGATGGGCTCGACCGCGCTGGTCGTGCTCGCGTTGCTGTTCGGGGTCGTCGACGTGCTGCTGTCGCGGACACGGAAACGCCGCGACACAACGCCGAGTACGCCGTCCGCGGCGATTTCCGGCGCGGTGAGCGGCCTTGCTTCCGGCGAAACCGCCTCGGTGAGCCTGACCTCCTTGGAAACCCACGAAGTACGCCGCACCAGCACCGGCGCGGACAGCAGCTTCGCCCTCGACGCCCCGGCGGGCACGTACCTGCTGCTGGTCCAGGCGGGCGGCCGCGAACCGGTGGCCCGGCACGTGCGGCTGGGCGCCGAGCCGGTGCGCGAAGACGTCGAACTGGCACGGTCGGTCCGGCTCACCGGCACGGTGCACGCGATCCGCGGCCCGTTCCCGGGTGCGCAGGTCGCGGTGCTGGACGCCGAGGGCCAGGTCCAGCGGGTGACCGTCACGGACGAGGCGGGCCACTACACCGTCGACGATCTGTTCCCCGGCGAGTACACCGTCGTCGTCACCGGGTATCAGCCGGTCGCGGGCCCGGTGCAGCTGACGGACGAGGGACCGGTCCGGTTCGATCCGTTGCTGCGCTTGGTTTCCGCGGACAAAGCCTAATCGGAGACGAGCGCCAGCACCGCCAGCGCTTGGTCCCGCATCGCGACGTCCAGGAACGTTCCGTCGGCAAGCGCGATCGCGCCCACCCCGGCCTGGGTGGCACCGTCCATTCGGGACAAAACCTCCCGCGCCCGGGCGACCTCCTCCGCGGTTGGCAAGAACGCCGCGCGGATCGTCGGCAGCTGCACCGGATGGATTGCCGTTCGGCCGCGGAACCCGAGCGCCCGCCCGGAACGGCAGCTTTCCGCCAGCCCCTCGAGATCCCGGACGTTCGCGTACACCGACATCGCGGGCGGCGGCAGGCGCGCGGCGCGGGCGGCGTTCACGATCCGGCTGCGGGCCCAGGTGAGCCCGGCTTCGTCGGCGAGCCGCAGGTCGGACCGCAGATCCGCCTCGCCCAGCCCAAGCGACGCCGTTTGCGGGGAAGCGAGCGCGATCTCCAGCGCCCGCTCCACCCCGAGCGCTGACTCGATCAGGGGGTGCAATTCCCGGCCTGGCAAAGCATCGGCGTGCGACCGGACGTCAACCGAACTCTCGACCTTCGGCAACCGCGCACCGACCCACGTCGGCAGCGCGGCAACCGCGGCCACGTCCGCCGCGTGCCACGGCGTGTCCGGGTTGTTGATCCGCACCTGCACCGGCCGCGACGCGGGCACATCGGCCAGCAGTCGCATCGCGTTGTCCCTCGCGGCATCTTTCTGCGCGGGCGCGACGGCATCCTCCAGATCGACCAGCACGACATCCGCGTCCGACGCGAGCGCCTTGGCGACGCGGTCGGGCCGGTCCGCCGGGACGTAGAGCAGGGTCAGCGCGGGGGTCATACCGCTCCCTCCGCGCGAAGTTCAGCGATTCGCGACGGAGCGAAGCCCAGCGCGCCGAGCACCTCGTCGGTGTCCGCGCCGTGCGGTCGTCCGGTGAAGCCGATGACGCCGTCGTTGTCCGACAACCGAAAGAGCGGTCCCTGCATCAACGTCGTGCCCAGTTCCGGGTCTTCGATCTCGTGGATCGTGCCCAGCGCGCGGAACTGCGGGTCTCCCACGATGTCGGCCGCGTCGTAGATCGGCGCGACCGCGGCCTGCGCCTCCTCGAACGCGGCCACGACCTCCTCGCGGGTGTGCTGCGCGATCCAGCCGCCGACGGCCTCGTCCAGTTCGTCCGCGTGCGCGGCCCGGTCCGCGCCGGTCGCGAACCACGGCTCGTCGGCCAGTTCCGGACGGCCGACCAGCCGCACGACGCGTTCCGCGATCGATTGCGCCGACGTCGACACCGCCACCCACTGGCCGTCGCTCGTGCGGTAGGTGTTGCGCGGCGCGTTGTTCGTGGACCGGTTGCCGGTGCGCGGCTGGACCGTGCCGAGTTGGTCCCACCGCGTGATCTGCGGTCCGAGCATGGCGAGAATCGGCTCGATGATCGCGACGTCCACGACTTGGCCGCGTCCGCTGGCAGCACGCCCGGTAAGCGCGACCATGATCGCGTACGCGGTGGCCAGCGACGCGACCCCGTCGGCGAGCCCGAACGGCGGCAGCGTCGGCGGGCCGTCCGGTTCGCCGGTGGCCGCGGCGAATCCGCTCATCGCCTCGGCGAGGGTGCCGAAGCCAGGCCGCGAGCGGTACGGGCCGAGCTGACCGAACCCGGTTACCCGCGCGAGCACCAGCCCAGGGTTGCGTGCGGACAGTTCCTCGTAACCGAGGCCCCAGCGTTCGAGCGTGCCCGGGCGGAAGTTCTCGATCACCACGTCCGCGGTTTCGGCGAGCGCCAGGAACACCTCGCGCCCGCCGTCGCTGCTGAGGTTCGCGGTGACGGTGCGTTTGTTGCGCCCCAACGTCTTCCACCACAGGTTGACGTCGCCCTTGGCCACGCCGTGCGTGCGCGACGGGTCGGGCCGCGACGGGTGCTCGACCTTGATCACCTCGGCGCCCATGTCGCCCAGGTGCATCGCGGCCATCGGCCCGGCGAACAACGTCGACGCGTCCACCACCCGCAGCCCGGCCAGCGCCCCGGCGGACGCCTCCCTCGACACGGTCATCGCGTCACGTCCCACGCACAGCGGAACCCGACGGTCGCGCCGCGCGCCAACCCCAACCCGGGCAGCAGCAGCTTCACGCTGTAGTCCGGGGCGTGCCGACCGCCTTCGACGTACCATTCCGAACCCTCGGCGCGGTAGTCGCTGCCGCCCTTGAGCATCACGAACCGGGTCCTCCCGTCGGAGTGTTCGCTTTCGGTCCAGTTCCACACCGCCGGCGCGCCGCGCCGCAGGCCGCCGGTTTCCCCGGCGAGCTGCCATTCGTCCTCGGTCGGCAACCGGCCGCCGCGCCACGCGCAGTACGCCCGGGCGTCGTCGAGGTCCACAAAGGTCACCGGCTCGTCCTCGGCGGCAGGCCGACCGTCGACCCAATGCGCGAGGAACCGATGCGGCTCGACCGGCTGGTATCCCGTAGCGGCAAGGAATTCCGCGAACTCGCCGTTCGTCACCTCGGTGGCGGCAACCGCGACCGGCGACGGCAGCGAACCGTCTCGCTGCAGTGTCCGGGCATCGTGCAGCCGTGGCGGAAGGGGTTTCCACTCGTCCACATACGGCGCGCCCTGGTACATCCCGGTCTCGCGCCCGCGGTACCGGACCGTCAGTACATATGGCCCCGCAGGAACCACGACCGCGTCGTCCTCGGGCCCGCCACTCGTGGGCTCAGGAACGACCCGCGTCGCGAGCCGATGCGGGAAGCGAGCGTCCGGATCGTGGGGGAGAGTCGCCACCCGGGACAGCCACGACGGCTCTGTCGCACCTTCGGCGACCTGCAGCAACGCCGAAATCCCGCGCGCAGGCACCCGCCCGTCAGCGAAAAGATCGATCACCGGCCCGTCAACGACCGGCCCGAGATAATCCGAGTCACCCCGGTTCACGACCGTCCACAGTGTCCAGTCACCGAGTTCCCAGCGCGACGCGTAAACCCCAGCCGCTTCAGCTTCCGGCGTCAACGGAGCCAGCGGCGTCCATTCGCCCTCGCGCAGCAGGTCACCGGCCGCACGCTGCACCGTCACCATCCGCCGCACGGTCGCCGCGTCGCGCTGCGACCACCCGACCCACACGCCGAACACGACTTCCCACACCATCACGCCGACGTCGTTCAGCCACGCCGACTGCAGTTCCTCGGTGTGGTCGCGGTGCCACCGCCGCACGTGGTGCTGCATGTGCCGCCGCTCGTACCAGTGCGAACGCAGCACACCCGGCACCGGCGAATCGGCGAAGAACTGCGCCCACGACGCCGAGTGGTCCTCGATCCGCTCGACCGGCAGCTTCGATTCGCCCTCCAGCACGACCCCGGGCCGCGCGCGTTCGAGCTGTTCGACCAGCGCCGGATCGGCCTTCTTCAACGTGTCCAGGAAGACCCCGTCCACACCGAAATCCGCCAGCACCGCGGACAATTCCGCGGCGTCGTCGTCGCCCCGGCGCGTGCCGACGTCCCACGGGTTGTAGTCCACGAACACCCGCACGCCCGCCGAATGGAACGTCTCGACGAGCTCGCGGAGACCGGGCACGTCGCGGTAGAAGTCCCACTGGTTGCGGTCGTCGAGGCCGATCACCGGGTACGCGTGCCACAGCACGACCGCGTCGAGGCCGCCGAACCGCTGGTGCGCGTCCGCGAGGAACCGTTCCGGCGTGAACCGGTGCTCCTCGAACGAATACAGGAGCTCGTCCCACAACCAGACCTGCGCGACCGTGTGGCATCCGGCGGCCCACGCGGCTTCCGGCCGGTCGTAGGCGCGGCCGTGGTAGCTGTGCCGTTCGTGCGCGTCAGTCCGCCATTGCCGCAGCCGCGCCCGCCATTCCGGACGGTCGGCGGGGTCCGCCGGGCCGACGAAGATCTTGGCCTCGTCCAGCGCGACGAGCTGCTCAGCCGACAGGGGAGCGTCCAGCGGGACCTCGGTCGGCTGGTCGATCGGACGCGGGACGAGCGGGTCGAACACATACGTCATCAGGTGTTTCCTCCGGCAGCGAACTCGGCGACCTCCGCGGCGGTCGGCACGGCGGACTGCGCGCCGGGCCGGGTGACAGCGAGCGCGGCGGCAGCTCCGGCGAGTTGAGCGGCTTCGCGAAGCGGACGACCCTCGGCGAGTACCGCTGCGAGCACGCCACAGAACGTGTCCCCGGCTCCAGTGGTGTCCACAGGGGACACCCGGAAGCCGGGCAGATGCGCGATTTCCTCTTCCGCGACCACACAACCGGCCGCGCCGAGCGTGATCACCACAGCCGGTGCGCGCTGCTGCAAAATCCGGGCCAGCTCCTCAGGCGTACCCGACGTCCCAACCAGGTCCGCAGCCTCATGCTCGTTGACGATCAGCACGTCAAGGTCAAGCTCCGGCAGCGGCCGGGAAGGCGCGGCGTTGAGCACCATCCGCGCGCCAGAACGTCGGGCCGCGGCGGCAGCGGTGACGGCCTCCAACGGGACTTCCAGCTGCGCGAGCACGACGTCGGCGGTGGCGATCCTCTCCAGCTGTGCCTGACCCAGCTGGAGCCGGGAATTGGCCCCAGGAGCGACCACAATGGAGTTCTCGCCGTCCGGCGACACCATGATGAACGCGGTCCCGGTCGCGCTGTCCACTCGCGACACCAGATCCGTCCGCACTCCGGCTTTCGTCAACGACGCCAACAGAAACTCCGCGCCGTCATCGACCCCGAACGCCCCGAGGAACGTCGTCTCCGCCCCACCGGCGAGCGCCGCGGCCACCGCTTGATTGGCCCCCTTGCCACCGGGGCTGCGCCGCAAATCCCCGCCGAGAACGGTCTCGCCCCCGCGCGGCTGCCGCGGAACGTCGACCACCAGATCGACATTCGCCGACCCGACGACAGCAACCCGCCCGGTCATCGCGTCACCCCGGCCGTCCGCGCGGCGAGATCGGTGATCCGCTGCTCGCCGCCGGGCAACGACGTCGCGATCCGGTTGTCGAGCGGCTTCGTCCACTGCTCGCCGATCCCGTCCATGCCTAGCAACGCACCAACGACCCCGCCGACGGTCGCAGCGGCGGAATCCGTGTCCCAGCCAGCCGTGACAGCGAGCGAGATGCTCTGCCCGAAGCCGCCATCGCCGCGAGTCAGCGCGTACGCGATCACCGCGGCATTGTTCAACACGTGCACCCAATGCAGGTCGCCGTACTCGGCGTGGAGCCGGTCCAGCCCGTCTTCGTAAGCAGCAGCTTCCCGCCCAAATCGCACTGCGGCAGCCAGCCGACTCTCCGGCGGCAGAACAGTTTCCGCCGCATCGAGGACACTGTGGACGGAGTCGCACACCATCGCCGCCGACGCCAGCGCAGCCGCCCACATCGCGCCGTAAATGCCGTTACGGGTATGGCTGAGCCGCGCGTCGACCCACGCCAGCCGCGCGGCACCCCGGACGTCACCGGGGGAGACCCAGCCGAAGACGTCGGTCCGGATCAACGCGCCGATCCACTCGCGGAACGGGTTGAGGTGCGTCGCGGTCTCCGGCACCGGCCGCGCGTCCAGCAGATTCCGGTACGCGGCGCGCTCGGCGGTGAACACCCGCCCGGCGGGCAGCTGCTCCAGCCAGAGCTGCGCGACGTCGTCGGTGGTGAACTCGCGGCCGTGCCGTTCCAGCAGCGTCAGCGCGAGGATCGGGTAGTTGAGATCGTCGTCCTCCGGCATCCCGGCGATGTTCTCCTCCAGGGAAGTCGGCCGCGAGCGCCGGTTCCACGGCCACCGCGCCGCGACGTCGTCGGGCAGCCCGACCTCGGTGAACCACCGGTCGAGCGGCCAGCGTCCGGTCGCGCGCAGGATCTCTTCGATGCCTTCGCGCGGGATCTTCTCGACCGGTTTCCCGAGCAGACATCCCGCCGCCCGCCCGGTCCACGCGCCGAGCGTCCGGTCCGAGAGGGGCCGGGGGAGCACCGGCGCGGGCGGGAGCAGCGCGGCGATCTCTTCCCAGCCGTCCGGCTCTTCCGGCGCGGCAGGACCGGGGAGTGCGGCCAGTTCTTCCAGCAGCGTCCGGGCCAGCGCCCGCAACGCTGGGGGCGCCGGCCGCGGTCCTGCCCCGCTCACGGCGGGTACCGGATCGCCGCCGGCGGCGATCCAGCGCTCCCGCACCGAGGTCACGTCCTTGCCCTCCGCGGCGGACTGGACGAACTCGTGCGCGAGCAGGTCTTCGGGCTGAGCCCAGGTCAGCCTCATGCGGCGGCCAGCGCGTCGAGAGCGGCGAGCCGCGCCTGGGCCCGCGCCCGGTCGGCCTTCACGATGTCCGTCGCGGCGGACGCGAGCAGCAGCCCGGTCTCGCGGAGGTCCATCTTGCTGGCCTCGCCGATCGGATCGATCCATTCGTCCGGCACCGAAGCCGCCCCGCCGAGCCCGGCGCAGAGCGCGCCCGCCATCGACGCGATCGAGTCCGCGTCCCGGCCGTAGTTCACCGAACCGAGCACCGCGCCGCGGTAATCGCCCTGATGTCCCAGCACAAACCCGAGCGCGGCAGGCAATTCCTCGATCGCCTTGGTCCGCGACGGCCGCCGTGCGTCCATCGACATCTGCCGGTACTCCGGCCCGACCGAATCGAACGGCGCGACGACCTCACGGATCTTCCGCGCGAGCACCCGCTCCTCGTCGTCGGTCTTCGGCGCGGCGTTCCACCCCTGGAAGGCTTCGGCAACCGCCTGCAGCGCCGCCAAAGTCCCGTCGTGCGAAACCGCGAGCGTGGCCTGCACGATGTCGTCCAGCCCAGCACCAGGAGCGACCGAAGCGGCGACCATCGCGGCCAGCACCCCGGCGGCCTCGCGGCCGTAGCTGGACTGATGCGGCGCGGTCAGGTCGATCGCCTCGGCATACGCCGCCTGCGGATCGCCCGGGTTCACGACGCCGACCGGCGCGATGTACATCGCCGCACCGCAGTTCACAATGTTGCCGACGCCCGCCTCACGCGGGTCCACATGCCCGTAATGCAGCTTCGCGACGATCCACTTCTCGGCGAGGAACACCCGCTGCAGCAACAATGCCGTCGACTCCAGCTCCGGCACCCAGCGCGGCTCGCCGATCATCAGCGGCACCAGGTCCTCGGCCATCGAGTACGCGTCGAGGTGCGCGCGGCGCTTCGCGTACACCTCCACAATCGCGCGAGTCATCAAGGTGTCGTCGGTGATGTGCCCGTCGCCCTTGTGGTACGGCGCGATCGGGCGCGCGTCCCGCCAGTTCGGGTACCACGGCGGGACGATCCCGGTCACGCGGCCGCCGTGGCGCTCCTCGATCTGCTCGGGCGTCCACCCTTCGGTCGCGCCGCCGAGCGCGTCCCCCACTGCCGCGCCGGTGATCACTGCCACCGCGCGGTCCTCCAGCCAGGTCACCGGCTTGCGTCCCTTCGTTCCCCGGCGCGGGCAGTCCGCCCGCGCCTGTTGTGCGCGCCGGGGTCGCGACGACCCCGGCGCGGCGGTCACTTGCCGACGCTCTTCCAGCCGTCCTTCAGCTGCTGCGCCAGCGTGTTCGCGTCGATCTGGTTCGCCAGGAAGCGCTGGTAGGCGGGCGTCGCGACAGTGTCCTTCCACTGCGCGTACTTGCCGGCGAACAGATACGGCGCCGAGGTCAGGTACTTGCCCGAGGCCAGGATGGTGCTCCAGCCCTTCTTCGCGCCGAGCTTCTTGTCCAGCGCCTCACGCGCGGAGTTGCTCGCCGGGATCAGCGTGTCGGCCTCGTTGAGCGCGGCGAGGTTCTCGGTGCTGGTGAAGAAGTCCAGGAACTTCGCGGCCTGCTCGACGTGCTTGGAGTCCTTGTTGACCGACAGCGTCTGCGGGTTCGCCGCCTGCGCCGGTCCGGCCGGCCCGGCGATCGGCGGCAGCGCGACCCAGTCGAGGTCCTTCGGCGCGTCCTTCTCGATGTTCGCCGCCTGGTACGAACCCTGCACGGTCATCGCGACCTGGCCCGCGTAGAACGGGGCCAGCGCCTTGCCGCCGGACTGGGTCAGCGTCACCGGAAGGATCGAGTGGTCGGTCGCGTTCATGTCGTGCACCAGCTGCGGCAGCGCCATTTCGCCCTGGCCGACGCTGATCTGCGCCTGGTCGCCGGTGCCCTCGAAGTACTTGCCACCGAACGCCGGGGCCATCGCCACGAACGTCGCGGTCGGGCTCGACAGGCCCCAGCCGAGGCCGTACTTGCCGTCCTTCGTGGCGGTCTTGGCCAGCTGGCGCAGCTGGTCCCAGGTCATCGTCTCGCCGGTCGGGACCTGTGCGCCGGACTGCTCAAGCAGCTTCTTGTTCGCGAAGACCACATAGGACTGCAGCTCGGTCGGGTAGGCGACGACCTTGCTGTCGACCGTAACCGAGTCGAGCACGCCCTTCGGGATGTCCGCTCGCTTCTGCTCGGACAGGTAAGGGGAGAGGTCGGCGAGGTAGCCGTCGGCGGCGAACGGTCCGATCCCGGCGGCCTCGTAGTGCACGATGTCCGGCGCGGTGCCCGCGTTGAACTGGGTGATCAGCTTGTCGTAGGCGCTGTCCCAGCCCGCCTGGACGACCTTCACCTGCGTGTCCGGATGCGCCTGGTTCCACGCGCCGACGATCTTGTTCGTGGCGGCGATCGCGGCCGGCTGGTCCGACAGCGACTGGAACGTGAGGGTGACCGGTCCGCCGTCCCCGCTGCCGCTGTCCGCGCCGCTGCCGCACGCCGCGGCGAGCAGGCTGGTGAGGGCGAGGCTGGCGGCGATGGCCGCGCGTCGTGTCTTCATCGACCGACCTTTCGAGGGTGTTTCCGATGGGGTGGGGCTCATCCCTTCACCGCCCCGGCCATGAGGCCGCCGGTGAGTTTCTTCCGCAGGAGGCTGAAGAAGGCGATGCTCGGGATCGCCGCGAGCACGGCGCCCGCGGCCAGCGGGCCGAGGGCGACCTTGCCCTCGCCGCCGATGAACATGGTGAGCGTGATCGGCAGCGTGTAGTTCTCCGGCGACTGCAGCAGCACCAGCGCGAAGAAGAACTCGTTCCACGACGACACGAAGCTGAACATCGCGGTCGCGACCACGCCAGGGGCCAGCAGCGGGAACACGATCGTGCGCAGCACGGTGAACCGCGTCGCGCCGTCCATCGCCCCGGCCTCCTCGAGGTCGACCGGGATCGCCGCGACGTAGCCCTGCAGCATCCACAGCGCGAACGGGAGGATGTAGGTGGTGTGCACGAGCGTCAGCCCGACGAGGCTGTCGGCGAGGCCGAGCGTCCGCAGCACGAGGAACAGCGGCAGGATCACCAGGACCACCGGGAACACCTGGCTGACCAGGATCCAGGTGACGCCCGCGATGCGCAGCTTTCCCTTGAGCCGGGCCAGTACGTAGGCCGCGGGCACCGAGATCAGGATCGCCAGCACGGTGCTGGCCAGCGCGACCAGCAGGCTGTTGAACGCCGAATGCAGCAGACCCTGGCGGGAGAGCGCTTCGCCGTAGTTGTCCCAATGCCATTCGCTCGGGATGAGGTTGACCGACAGCGAGTTCAGCTCCGCCGACGATTTCACCGACGCGGAAATCAGCCACAGCAACGGGAAACCGAGGAACAGCAGGTACAGCACGAGAGCCAGGTACTGCGCGGGGCGCACGGACCAGCGCATCGCTCACCGCCCCCTTTCCGGGCGGTCGCCGCGGAACTGCGACCGCAGGTAGATCGCGAGCAGCGCGACGACCACGATGACGAGGACCAGCCCCATCGCGGCGGCGTAGCCGATCTCGCGGTTCTTGAACGCTTCGAGGTACACGAACAGCACCGGGACCATGGTCTTTCCGCCCGGGCCGCCCGCGGTGAGCACGTAAACGAGCGAGAAGGAATTGAAATTCCAGATAAAGTTCAGGGAAGTAATGGAGCTGACGATGGGGCGCATACTCGGCCACGTCACCGCAGTGAAGCGCCGCCATGCGCCAGCGCCGTCCACGGCTGCCGCTTCGTGCAGTTCAGTCGGGATCTGTTGCAGGCCAGCGAGAAGCGTCACGGTGGTCTGCGGCATGCCTACCCAGACGCCGACCACGATCACCGCGGGCAAGGCGGTGTTGAAATCGCCGAGCCAGTTGATTCCGTCCGGCAGGCCGATGCTGCCGAGGAATGCGTTCAGCGGACCGCCGTTGGCCGAGTAAATCATTTGCCACATAATCGCGACGACCACCGGCGGCATCGCCCACGGAATGAGTGCGAGCACTCGGGTGAGGCCCTGCAGTTTGAGGCCGGAGTTGAGCAGCAGTGCGAGGCCCATCGCGGCGGCCAACTGCAGGACGGTCACCCCGACCGTCCAAATCAGACCGATCCGCAGCGAGTCCCAGAACAGCGAGTTCCCGCCGAGGCGGACGAAGTTGTCGATCCCGGCGAAGCCGAAGTCCGGATGCCGCACCAGCCGCGTGTCGGTGAACGCCAGCACGATGCCGATCACCAGCGGGGCCACCGACAGCACCAGAATCGGGATCAGCGACGGCATCACCAGCGCGATCGCCTCGCGCCGGCGCGTGCGGGCCTGCGTGGTCTTCTTCGGGCGCGGCGGGGGAGCGGGAGCGGCTCGCCTCGGCTGCGTCGCGGTGGTCATTCCGCGTCCTCCACGTTCTGGTCCACAGTGGACTCCCGGACGAACAGCTCGGTCCCGACCGAAATCTGCTGGGCCGGGGCGTCCGCGTCGTCGGTGAGCCCGAGCATGAGCCGGGCGGCGGCGCGCCCGCGCTCGGCCGAGCCGAGGGACACGCTGGTCAGCCGGGGGAGGAAGACCTGCCCGAGTTCGGTGTCGTCCATGCCGGTGACGGCGACGTCGCGCGGGATGCTGAGCCCCAGTTCCCGGGCGGTGCGGATGGCCCCGATGGCGAGCAGGTCGTTGGCCGCGACGATGGCGTCCGGCCTTTCTGGACGGTCGAGCAGCTTCCGGGCGGCCTCGATCCCTGCCGCGACAGTGAAATCGGCGGCGACCTCGACGTCCGTCTTGGCGGCGAAGTCCTTTGCGGACACCGCTTCGTCGAACCCGCGCTGCCGCGAGGAGCCCGGCGTCGTGTCGAGCGGCCCGTTGAGGAAGCCGATCCGGCGGCGGCCCAGCGAAACGACGTGCTGCACCGCCGCGCCGATCCCGGCGGCGGAATCCGTGGAGACCGAACTGATCCCGCGGTCGCTCATCGCGCGGCCGATCACCACGACCGGCACCGGAGCCTGGCCGATCTGCTCGATCAGCTCGTCGTCGGTGCGCAGCGGGATGACGATCATGCCGTCGACGAACCCGCCGTGCAGGCTGTGCATGAGTTCGGTGGTCGAGGACGCGGTGTCCCCAGTGGACATCACCACGACCCGATATCCGTGCGGCGCAAGGACTTCGTGAATTCCGCGCATGATCTCGACGTAGACGGGGTTGCCGATGTCGGCCACCGCGAACGCGATCTGTGACGTCTTCTTCAGCCGCAACGACCGCCCGATCGCGTCCGCGCTGTACCCGAGTTCCGCCGCGGCCGCGCGCACGCGCTCGACCATCGCCTTGCTGGCGCCGGTCCCGTGCAGCGCGCGCGAGGTCGAAGCCAGCGACACGCCGGCGCGCTCGGCCACCTGGATCAGCGTGGCTCGGGTTGACGTCATCGTCCCTCCCAGTCGGACACAGCGAGCAACAGTGCGGATACCGCTTCTGGAAACGTTTCCAGTCTACGGACTGGATGGATTGGAAACGTTTCCAAGCGGTGCCGGGATCATGTCACCCGGATGGCGGACGTGTCAACGGAGCTGGTGCGACGTCCCGGGATCTGTGACTGCAGCGTGACGTGCGCTGGTCTAGACGGAACGCCAATCGGCGCGGACCACATCCGCCGCCGAGGGAGCGTTGTCGGGATCGGTCAGCCACTGCAGCGCGGTCCCGACCAGCAGCGAGTAGTAATGCGCGCCGATCGCGTGGACGTCCTTCGGATCCGCGTCCGGCCCCAGATCGCCGAATGCGCGCGCTAGTCCGACGCGCGCCAGCTGCTGCCCTTCGGCATTGATCTTCCGGACCTTCTCGTCGTGCTGCAGGTAGCTGACGCTCTCGAAGTTCACGAACCACAGCTCGCGGTGTTCGCGGATCGACTCGATGATCCGCGCCCAGCGCTGCTCCGGCCCGGCCTTCTCGTCGTCCGGGTCGGAGAGGACGGCGAACAGCATTTCGCCCCACTCGGTGTTGAGGTCGGACAGCGCCTGTGTGAGCAGCTGTTCCTTCGAGCCGAAGTGGTAGTTGATCGACGCCTGGTTGGCCCCGGAGGCGGCGACGAGGTCACGCACCGTCGTGCGCGCGTAGCCGGCTTTGAGGAGGCATTCCCGGGCGGCGGTGATCAGGTTCTCGCGGTGTCCCACGCGTGCTACCGTATCATGTAAACGTTCGTTTTAAACGTTCATTCAAACTCTCTGGGAGGACTGGAAGATGACCGCACCCGCGATCCGCACCAGACGGCTGCGCTGCCGCTTCGAAGGCGAAGGCGGCCCGGTCGACGCACTGCGCGGCGTGGACTTGGACGTCCCGCGCGGCGCCTTCGCGGCGATCATGGGCCCGTCGGGCTCAGGGAAGACGACATTGCTTCACTGCGCGGCTGGCCTGCGCGCCCCGACCGAAGGCACCGTCGAACTGGACGGCGCTGATCTGTCTGCTTTGGACGAACCGCGCCTGGCCGAGCTGCGGCGCCAGCGGATCGGGTTCGTGTTCCAGCAGTTCAACCTGCTGCCCGCGCTGACGGCGGAGGAAAACATCGAACTGCCGTTGCGGTTGGACGGTCGCCGCCCGGACCCGCAGCGCACCGCGGCGTTGCTGGCACAGGTCGGTCTGGCACAGCGCGGGGGACACCGTCCGGGCCAGCTGTCCGGCGGGCAGCAGCAACGAGTGGCTGTGGCGCGGGCGCTCGTGACGGATCCGGAGGTGGTTTTCGCCGACGAACCGACTGGCGCACTGGACATCCGGAGCGCGCGGGAAGTGCTGGGCTTGCTGCGGCATCTGGCGGACCGGGGCCAGACGATCGTGATGGTGACGCATGACCCGGTGGCCGCGTCTTATGCGGACGCGGTGCTGTTCCTGGCGGACGGGCTCGTGGTCGATCAGCTGGCCCGGCCGACTGCCGCGGCGGTGGCGAACCGGATGGCCGTGCTTGTCGAATCCGCCGAGCGGGCGGCGAACGCGGTGGGTGCTCGGTGATGCGGCGCGAAAGCCGAGTGGCGACAGGAAGAGTGAAGGGGCTCGACGTGGTGGGACTTGCTTTGGGGCTGGTCGGTGATGCCGTGGCGACCGGCCGGGTGGCGGTCGTCGAGAGGTCGAGTGCGGCGGCCATGCGTTCGAGGGGGAATTGACATGTTGAAACTCGCTCTACGGCTGGTCGGTGATCATCGTGTCGCTGCCGTGGCGTTCGTCGAGGCGGCGCGCTCGGTGAGGTCGAGTTCGGTGGCCGTGCGTCCGAGGGGGAATTGACATGCTGAAACTCGCTCTGCGGCTCTTCGGCCACCACCGCGCGGCCGCTATAGCCACCGGTCTGGTCGCGCTCGTCGGGATGGCGCTGGTGGTCGCGATGACCGCCCTGCTCGGCACCGGCCTCTCCGGCAGCACTGCTCCGGCCGATCGGGGATTTCTCACCCAGTTCCCGCTCATCCTGGGCGGTTGGGTGGTGGCGATCGTCGTGTTCGCGATGGTGTCGACGATCGGCGTCACGCTCGCCGCGCGGTCCGGCGAGATCGGCGGGCTGCGGCTGATCGGTGCGGCACCGCGGCAAATCCGGGTGCTCGTCTCGATGGAAACCCTCGCGATCACCGCGGTGGCGGCGTTGCCCGGTCTGGGGCTCGGCTACCTGCTGGGGTTCCTTTTGCTGACCGGGGTCCGTTCGTCCGGGCTCACCGCGTCGAGCACGTCGTTCGCTCCTGGGATCGTGCTGCCGCTGGCCGGTGTCGTGGTCGTGCTGCTGGCCGGAGTGCTCGCGGCGTGGATCGGCAGTCGCGGTCCGGCTCGGCGCAGTCCGGTCGAAGAAGATTCCGGACCGCGCCGGGTCAGGTCGGCGCGGCCGCGGCGGATTGCCGCGATCACCTTGCTGGCAGCGGGTTTCGGCTCGGCTAGCGCGGTGCTGGCCTTGCCCGCCGACAGCATCGCGACGACAGGGATGACCGGACCAGCCGTGGTGCTGTGCTCGATCGGGTTCGCGATCCTCGCGCCGGAACTGATCACCGTGGCGAACCGGATCGTCGGCCGCCTCTCGCTCGGGGCGAAGAACGCCGAAGCGCATCTGGCGGGCGTGAACCTGCGCGCCGCGCCGGAACGTGCCCGTCCGATCGTCACCTTCCTGACGCTGCTGGTCGGCGTCTCCGCGGGCACATTGGCCATGCAGGGCATCGAAAATCAGCACAGCGTCCCGGGCAGCACCGCTGACGTCCTGGCGTCGATCAACTACCTGGTGGTCGTGCTGATCTCGCTGTTCATGGCGATCGCGCTGACCAACAACCTGGTGGCCGCGATCGGCGACCGCCGGACGGAGTTCGCGACGCTGTCGCTGATCGGCTCGACCGTCCGGCAGGTGCGCGGCGTGCTCCTGCGCGAAACCGCCGCCGCGACCCTGCTGGCGATCGTCGTCGCGGTGGTGGGTTCGGTGTTGTGCGTGCTGCCGTTCTCGATCGTCAAGACGGGCGGTCCAGCGGCGGCGTTCGGTGTCACGCCGTTTGTGGTGAGCGCAGTTTTCGGGGGAGGAGTGGTGTTGCTGGTGACGTCGGTGGCCGGAGCACGGGTGATTCGCGCGGCGGCGGTGGCCGGGTAGCCGGTCGCTTGCGATACTCGGGGCATGATTTTGATCGTCCTCAAAGCACAGATCCGCCCCGAGAAGCGAGCCGAATGGCTGGAAGGCATCGAACGCTACACCGCGAACGTGCGGAGCGAACCGGGCAATGTGTCGTTCGACTATTACCAGAACGGCGGCGACGAGAACGAATTCGTGATGGTCGAGGTCTTCGCCGACAGTGCCGCCGGGGACGCGCACGTCGCGACCGCGCACGCGCAGGAGTTCTTCCCGTTCATGTCGACAGTCGTGGCGAAGAAGCCGGAGATCAATTACCAGAATCTCGATGGTGCGGCGTGGTCGGAAATGGCCGAGGTCACCCCGGTGGACTAGCGGCGGGCCGTGAAGGGAACCGTGCTGGACTCGGAGTAAATGGCAGGAACTTGAGACGTCGCTCGGGGTGGGGTTGAGGCGGGTCTGCGCAGGCCGTAGCGGCTGGCGGGCCTGGGAGTTTCTTGCCGAGGGGCCGGTGCGGGCGGCGGAGGCTGGGTTGTCGTACGTGAGGGGAACCCTGAGGGAATCTGATTCCCTCAGGGTTCCCCTCACGGCACA